>CAYTDR010000672.1:0-5037 GCA_964436185.1 uncultured Candidatus Obscuribacterales bacterium
CAAGCGGTACCAGTCAATGTGAGTAAAAATGGAAACGCTAACTAGAGATGGGCGTCCCAATCGACTGGCTCACACCTGGCGGCAAAACCTGGCAAAGGCGCAAGTCCTGTCATTGCTCGAAAAATTGCCGCAAGGGCGGCTGAAAATTATACTTCCTGATGGAAGAGAGAGAACGTTTGGTGACGGCTCGGGCGATGTGACAGCCAAAATCAAAGTCCTATCAGATGAGATGTTCGAGCGCTGCATCCTTTTCGGTGACCTCGGCTTAGCCGAGTCTTACATGGATGGTCTTTGCGAACTGGAAAGTATTCGGTCTGTGGTCAGCTGGTTTCTCCTCAACCAGGATTCTCCGATTCTCAACGAATCGAAGCAGGCAAGCAAATTGCTGAATTTGCTCGGAGTCACAAATAAGCTCTGCCACGCGCTGCGGCCGAACTCGAAGACCATCAGTCGCAAAAACATCGCAGACCACTACGACCTCAGCAACGACTTCTTTCGTTTGTTCCTAGACAAGACGATGACCTATTCATCGGGTCTGTTTTCGCAAAAAGAGACGACGCTGGATGGAGCACAGCGTGCAAAATTCGAGAGAGCAGCTCAAAAGCTGAGAATCTCCTCCGGAGACAGGGTGCTGGATCTTGGATGCGGTTGGGGCGGCTTGAGCTGTTTTATTGCTAGAACATTCGGCTGTTCGGTTACTTCGCTGACCATCTCGCAGCAGCAATACAACTACACAAAAGAATTGATAAAGACTCAAGGTCTGGAAGACTTGATAGATTTGCGTTTAGAAGACTACCGGGATCACCAGGGACTCTACGACAAAATCGTTTCGATAGAGATGATCGAGGCGGTTGGCGACAAATACATGGACGAGTTCATTGAAAAGGTTGACTCGCTCCTGGTAAGCGATGGTCTGCTGTTATTCCAGATGATAACGAGCGCGGACTGCCGATATGACATACTGAAATCCAATGTCGACTTCATTCAAAAACACATTTTTCCTGGCTCTCTTCTGCCGTCTTTAGCCCGGGTGAACCAAGCTATGATGAAATGCGGAGACCTGCTGCTGGTCGACCTCCTCGATATGACCGATTCATACGTGACGACGTTGAGACTCTGGCAAGACAATTTTGAAACCAAACTCGACGATGTACGCAAGATGGATTCTGACGAGCGCTTTATACGCAAGTGGCGCTATTACTTCGAATACTGCCAGGCTGCTTTTGCGATGCGCAATGTTTCGGTCGTTCAGGCGATGTACTCTCGCCCTAACAATCTCAACCTGTGCAGAAAATGAACGACCCTCTGCAACTATTTCTAGCCGGCTTGATAGCTGTGTCACTATATATGGGCGCAGTGTGGCTCTCATCACTGCTCATGAAAAACGCCGGTATAGTTGATGTTGCCTGGTCCTTTGGCTTCACATTCCTGGCAGGTCTTTACGCCATTTTATGTCCTCCTCAATTTCCGGCTGACATAGTCTTGATGAGCATGTACGTCATCTCGAGCCTGCGTCTGACCTGGCATTTGACAGCCCGTTTTTTGCGCTGGTATCCGAACGAGGACCCTCGCTATGCAGAGCTAAAAAAGGAGATGGGTGAGTCAGCCAACGCAAAAATGCTCCTCGTGTTCCTGTTCCAAGGAGCCGTTCTAGCCTTGTTCACTACACCGCTTGTAGTATCACTAACTGACGGTCGCTCGCAGGTCGATTTATTTGCGACGATAGCAATTCTATTGTGGTCTCTTTCTCTCCTCGGAGAAACACTGGCGGATCAGCAGCTCACGAGCTTCACGAAAGATCCGCATAATCGGCAGAAAACCTGCCAGGTGGGTTTGTGGCACTATTCGCGTCATCCCAACTACTTTTTCGAATGGCTCATCTCAGTTTCTTTCGCGCTTTATGTCACAGGCTCTCAATACGGCTTCCTGACGTGGACGAGTCCGGCGCTGCTTTTGCATCTGCTGTTCAACGTGACAGGAATAAAGCCCTCGGAAGAGCACTCGTTGAAAACAAGACCCGATTACGCCGAATACGCTAAGAGGACCAGCGTTTTCGTACCATGGCCGAGGAGGAAAGTTGAATGACCACCACGGCACCAAACAAACGCGTTTATGCCAACGATAAAAAAAGCAACATGGTCTTGTATGATCTGCTAGCCACCGGACTTGTACCTGAAGGACTTATCCGAATCGGCATCCGGGAGATGCTCAGACAAAAACTTGCAGAACTCAAAGTCGATGATCCGGCCGTTATCCGCCAACGCACGCAGCGCTTCGCGGAAGAGCTGAAGTCTTACCCGATTGCCATCGAGACCGACTCCGCCAACACACAACACTATGAAGTCCCGACAGAATTGTTCGACCTCATACTCGGACCGAACATGAAGTACAGCTGTTGCCTGTATGAAGACGGAGACGATCTGGAGTCGGCGGAGAAACGCATGCTCGAAGTTACCTGCCAGCGAGCCCAACTCGAAGATGGACAGCACATGCTCGATCTTGGTTGCGGCTGGGGTTCATTTACAATATTTGCGGCAACAAAATTTCCGAATGCAAAAATCACTGCAGTTTCCAATTCGCATTCACAGAGACAATTCATCGAACAGCGGGCGCAACAGCGCAATCTGACCAACATCCGGGTGATAACCATGGACATAAATCACCTGGATTTTCCAGTCGACTCCTTCGACAGAATTGTATCCGTAGAAATGTTCGAGCATGCAAAGAACTACCAGCTCTTGCTCGAAAACATTTCCAATTGGCTTAGCGAGGAGGGTAAACTATTCGTCCACATCTTCTCGCATGTTGAGCACCAGTACCATTATGGAGAAAGCAAGGACGATTGGCTGGCGCGCTATTTCTTCAGCGGCGGTACGATGCCTTCTCATTCGCTTTTATTTGCTTTTGACGAACACATGAGCGTCAGCGAGTGCTGGCAAGTGAATGGATCGCACTATCAGAAAACCGCGGAAGCCTGGCTTGAGAACATGTCTTCCAACCGTGAAAAGTTGATGACAATCATTGCTACTACCTATGGTGCCGGACAAGCGAAAAGATGGTGGATATACTGGCGTCTGTTCTTTCTGGCATGCGCTGAGTTGTGGGGTTATGCCTGCGGCAATGAGTGGATCGTTTCTCATTATCGATTCGAAAAGTCCATCAGAAGACGGAATCTGGATCATTGAAAGCTGGACTGGCGGAGCTTTCCTGCGCGCTTTGTGATGTCGAGCAGGTATACTGGGACCAATGTAATGATGGGCGGTCACACCTCTATATAATATCGTATTTGGTGGCATGCTCCGCGGCATTATGTCTTGCCAGTTTTTTATTGGGAGGGCGTGTTTATAGAATAAAAAGTCGGCTAGGCTTTTGATAAGGTCATTTTGCCGATCTCGTCGGACCCGTCTCTCCGCTATTTTGCCGGAGCTGGTTTTGGCATACCTCTTCAATGCTTTACCGTCCTTGCTCTGGTCGAAAGGGAAGAACTATTGCGGGTTCATAGATTGATTCCCAGGGCAGGAGATGACTGCAGTTTCCGCTGAACCGTTCACGCTCGGTTCACCCTGTTCGTACAGAATCTAAAAATGCATGTCTGGCTTGAATATTCGGACTGACGCGAAGTGAAAACATTAACACCAAATCTCCTGCCCTCGGCGACTACGGCGCTGCGGGCAGAGCTTGCCGACCCTGTATAATGATGGACCACGCCAACTCCAGTTCGGACACAATAATGGCTAAAGTTCTCTTAGTTGAAGATGATCGCGAGATGTCCGAAGTGCTAATCCACACTCTGACGAACAGAGGCTTCACCGTGCAGGCGGCTCTCGACGGCAGGGCAGCTCTCGATCTATTGCGAGTCAACAAATACGATGTCATCGTCCTCGATTGGATGATGCCGGGGCTAAGCGGAGTCGACGTGTGCCGGTCCCTCAGATCGACAGGCGATCGGACACCCATATTGATGCTCACTGCTCGAACTTCCGACGATGATATAGCCTACGGTCTAGATGCCGGTGCTGACGATTATCTCACTAAGCCATTCGAGAACAAAGTCCTCGCCGCCAGGTTGAGAGCCCTTCTACGCCGTCCCCCACTGTGCTCAGAGCCAGTGCTGAAGGCTGGCGAAATCAGCTTTGACCCAGTTACAGGGACGGCATCGCGAGCAGGCGAAGAGCTGCATCTGAGGCCGATGGTGCTCAAGTTGTTGGAGTTTCTCATGCGCCACCCTGGGCAGTTCTTTAAAGCGGAAGCACTGCTCGTAAGAGTATGGCACGACGATTCTGTGGCATCCGTCGATACTGTTCGTGCGCACATCAAGTTACTGCGACGAGCGGTTGACGTAAAAGAGCGACCGTCAATTATAGAGACAGAACGTCACAGAGGCTACAGGTTGCGGTCAGACGCGCAGACTAGCGGGTAAGCGACCGTAGATGTAGTTTGCTTATCATTACTGGCTCATCTCCTTGCCGGTCGTCTCGAGTCATAGTCGACCATCGTTCTCAACTGTTCCAGTGTGATGTTACGGCGGTCGTATCGGCGTCCGAATTGATCGTCAGTGATGAAGCGCGCGGGTGTCGGTCTGCCATCAGGGCCGGTGCCAGCCGGAATGTAGCCTCTAATGGTGAGAATGTGATTGCTCTCCTCAGGTCTCAGCTGTGGTGCAGCTTCGCCCGGGTCGGCTTCGAAATCTCGGGTTGTGATAAGCAGTGGTAATCGCCCGTCACGTTGAGCTTCTCTGACCAGTCGCTCCAGGTGCTCCATCGAATCGAACAGAACCAGGCCTCTGGTTGCTTCCAAACCTTGGTCGAACACATCCTCACGGTTGTACAACGTCAATCTTCTGTGCGCCAGAACCGTGCCTGTATGTCTGCCCGGATCGAGAAGATCGAGCATACGTTGCGACCAACAACCCTGGAACAGCGGCTGATGGGTTCCTTCTCGCGTCACGGCCGGATTGGTAAGCAACGTGCTTGAATTGCCGTTCCACCCGAGAACACGCATACCGTTGTCTCTCTTGGTCAGGGTACCGTTCGGGAA
>CAYTDR010000673.1:0-5010 GCA_964436185.1 uncultured Candidatus Obscuribacterales bacterium
TGGGCCGACGGTGCTCCAAGGCCGAATCAGTTCTGGTGGCCGGAACAACTAGATCTTTCTCCTCTCAGGCAGCACTCATCTGAGTCGAATCCATTAGGCAGAGACTTCAAATACGCTAAGGAATTCCAATCCCTGGATCTAAATGCCGTCAAAACGGATATCAATGCAGTCTTGAAGACATCGCAGGATTGGTGGCCGGCAGACTACGGCAACTACGGTCCATTTTTCATTCGTATGGCGTGGCATGGCGCTGGAACCTACCGTATTTTTGATGGACGTGGTGGCGCAAATGGTGCTCAGCAAAGGTTTGAACCACTCAACAGTTGGCCTGATAACGCTAACCTCGACAAAGCGAGACGGCTGCTCTGGCCAGTAAAGAAGAAGTATGGGCAAAAGCTGTCCTGGGGTGACCTTATGGTCCTGACGGGTAATGTGTCTCTCGAGAATATGGGGTTCAAAACTTTCGGCTTCGCTGGTGGTCGCAGCGACGATTGGGAACCGGACTTGATCTACTGGGGAGCTAGTGGAAAGTTTCTTGCTGACAACCGAGGCAGCGACAGGAAACTTGAGAAGCCGCTGGCTGCGATTCAAATGGGACTTATCTACGTAAATCCGGAGGGTCCGAATGGCAATCCTGATCCGTTAGCAGCGGCCAAGGATATTCGTGAGGCGTTTAGTCGCATGGCGATGGACGATGAGGAGACAGTTGCGCTTATAGCCGGAGGACATACGTTTGGTAAGTCTCACGGAGCGGCCCCGGCGTCCAATGTTGGACCAGCTCCGGCGGGATGTCCAATTGAGCAGCAGGGTTTCGGTTGGGTGAACAAACATGGCACCGGCTGCGGTGCCGATACGATTACGAGCGGTCTTGAAGGTGCGTGGTCCAGCAAACCTGTCGGCTTCAGCATGCAATACCTGAACAACCTGTTTAACTTTGATTGGGTTCAAACTAAGAGTCCGGCGGGCGCCACTCAGTGGAGACCCAAAGATCTGAAGTTAGCCTTTGTCCCTGATGCACACGATCCAACCAAGAAACACCCTCCGATGATGTTTACTACGGACCTGTCTTTGAAGTTCGATCCTATCTACAGCAAGATTGCCAAACGCTTTCAGGAGAATCCGGAAGAGTTCAAGCTGGCTTTTGCCAAGGCCTGGTTCAAGCTTACCCACAGAGACATGGGACCGAGGTCGCGTTATCTTGGTATCGAGGTGCCGAAAGAAGAATTGATCTGGCAGGATCCCATTCCGAAGGCCGATTACAAAATAATCGATGACGCTGACATATCTGTGCTCAAGGGCAAGATCCTGGGCACTGGACTGTCAGAGCCCGAGCTGGTCCGAGTTGCTTGGGCTTCGGCAGCCACATTCCGAGGTACGGATAGACGCGGTGGCGCCAACGGTGCTCGAATTCAACTAGCTCCGCAGAAGAGTTGGGCGGTAAATGATCCGGATGAAGTTGCAAAAGTGCTGAAAAGTTTGCAGAGCATCCAGACCGATTTCAACAATAAGAATTCAGACGGTAAGAAAGTATCGCTCGCCGATCTAGTGGTCTTGGGAGGAAGCGCCGCCGTTGAAAGCGCTGCTAAGAAGGCCGGCTATGACATAACAGTCGCCTTTTCGCCAGGGCGAACAGATGCTTCACAGGAACAGACCGATGTCGAGTCGTTTGCTGTACTTGAACCGACTTCTGACGGTTTCCGTAATTACTTCGGCAAGGACAATCAAAAAACTCCCACCGAGTTGTTGGTCGAGCGAGCGAACCATCTGATGCTGTCAGTTCCCGAGATGACTGTTCTTGTCGGCGGAATGAGAGCATTAGGTGCCAACCAAGGTAACTCTCAGCTTGGGTTATTTACCGATCGCCCTGGAACATTGAGCAATGATTTCTTTGTCAACTTGCTCGACATGAACACTAAATGGTCCCAAACTTCCACCAGCGGAGTGTACGAAGGAAAGGATCGCAAAACGGGCAAAGTCAAATGGAAAGCTTCTCCGGTGGACTTAATCTTCGGATCAAACTCTGAGCTGAGGGCTGTAGCAGAGGTTTATGCATGTGATGATGCACGAAGAAAATTCGTAGATGATTTTGCCGCTGCATGGACTAAGGTAATGAATCTCGATCGGTTCGATCTGATTTGAATAGATCAGCCTTTCTCTCACCATATCTGGTGGCGTGCATTGTCGTAGCGAGCATCCGGCGGACCTACTGGGGACGAAAATCTTAAGGACACTCTGGATTTGGTGATCTGTATGTATGATTTCTCGCGCACTTTGACATATGGATGGAACTTGCTTGACAGAATAAATGAGTGAGCGTACACTCAGTTATAACAAATGAGTGCTCACTCACTCATTGAATTGATAGGCTCAAGAGCGAGGAAAAGCATCCTCAAGATGATTGGTTGCTCCCATTTGACCTGCCTCAAAAGAATGGATCGCTTCGCAGCAGTTGCTTTGACGAAGTGCTCCTGACTACTCGCTTAACCCTTGGAGGTTCTCATGAATAAGACATTTGACGCCACCTCAACGACAGACGAGGTGCTGACTGGAATTAACCTGAAAGGCAAACGAATTTTTGTGACCAGAGTTTCGGCAGGACTTGGAGTGGAGACGGCTCGGGCACTAGCCGCTCGTGGTGCACATATAATCGGAGCTGCACGCGATTTGGTCAAAGCTGAATCTGCTACTGAGCAGGTGCGAGAGGACGCATGGGACAACGGTGGCTCACTGGAGTTGATTGAACTCAACCTCGCAGACTTGAAAAGTGTGCGTAGCTGCGCTGACAAATTGCTGAAAGAAGGTGAACCTTTAGATGTGATAATCGCAAATGCGGGCGTCATGGCAACGCCACTTGGACACACAACTGACGGTTTTGAGACTCAATTCGGCACCAATCACCTCGGTCACTTTGTTCTGGTTAACCGGCTGGCGCCACTCATTCGCACGGGTGGACGCGTGGTTAACCTTTCATCAGCAGGCCATCGATTTTCCGACGTCGATCTAAGCGATCCGAATTTTGAACACACTGAGTACGAACCATTTGCTGCATACGGCCGCTCCAAGACCGCGAACATTCTTTTCTCTGTTGCCTTCGATAGACGGCACCGTGAGCGCGGGATCCGCGCTGCTGCTGTACATCCTGGCGGCATTCAAACTGAGTTAGGTCGTCACATGGACCAAGGCGTACTTCAGAAGTTAATTGATCAGATCGATGAACAGTTGGCTGCACAAAATAAAGGTCCATTCCAATTCAAAACAATTCCTCAAGGCGCAGCCACGTCTGTGTGGACGGCGGTCGTTGCGCCGGCTGATGAAATTGGAGGTCGCTACTGCGAGAACTGCCACGTCGGGCAAGTTGTAGAAGACGAATTTGCTATCAATGTCGGCAGCGAAGGCGTGCGCCAATATGCTGTAGACCCACAACGCGCCGAGGCTCTCTGGCGAAAGAGTGAAGAATTGGTAGGAGAATCTTTCAGCTAATCTGTTCGTTATAGCGACAATTGCGTATTGAACACTTGATCAATTAGCGGAAGAGCGCGCAGAGGGCTGTCCAACGATTTTAATCTCTAGAGTTCCATGAGGGGCGATGAAACTTTTGGCGTTCTCCAGTAACCACTGCTTCGGTTGCTTATCACGCTTCAAGTAGGCATCGAGGAAGGCAGTAGAAGTTCTCGCTACTATCTCCTGGTGAGCATCATCTGTTTTCTTTGCCCTCAACCGCGGTCTTCCGCCGAATACCATATGATCAGCATTATCGAGAACCACCAGGTACTGGTCGCTCTTAGTAATGTTATCGAAGGCGATTCTGCGTTCTGAAGCTTTTGTATCCGATACGGGAGAGTCATCCAGGGTACCGGTGAAATGTAGCCCAGGAATGGCGATGCCACTATATACAGTTGCTGGATTTACGTTTCTGCGAGGGGTAGTGGGACTGAGATAGATAGCAGCTTTGATCCTGGAGTCGCCGCTAGACAGCTGCCGACCGGCAGGCGTAATCATGACCTGCCCGCTAGCAGTGAGCGCTGTCCATGAACCGAAAGAGTGCCCGGCAATGGCGACCTCATTCAGATCTAGCTTTCCCTTTAGAAGTGGATTGGTTTGGTTTATAACCTTAAGGTGATCCAGCACGAAGTGAACATCGTTGGCTCGGTTTATTGCATGGACAGGATTTGCAACAGTGTTTTTGAACTTGTTTAACAGCTTGTCTCTGCTCGGTCGATTTTCTGAACCCATCATTGGTTTCCAAAATGATTCATCGCTTCCTGGATGTTGGATGAAAACACAAACGTAGCCGTGTTCCGCCCAATATTTGCCCAGATAGACTGCAGCTTCTCTGGAACCGCCCAACCCATGAGAGAACAAGATCACTGGAGCGGGCGTATCTAATTGAGACGGAAGATAAAGTTTGACAGGGATTGTCCTTGCTCGATTCCCATCCTTCCAGCTCTGATAGTCAAGTCTTATTCCCGTTTGTGCTGCATGCGCTACGCACCCATCGTGATCTAGTAAGAGCAGAGCTATAAGAAAAAGACCACATACAAATGAACGACTCATCTCACCCTCATATTAGCAGTGCCCCTAGAATCAAGGACGGAGGTCACGAGGAAAAAGTTCAAATTCGCACATTTGAAACTTCGGCATCTCTTTAGCAGTTTCAATGGAATATTTGTTTTTGCGGGACGATGGAGGACGTCCATTATATTGAGCCTAAACGCGCATAGCAGGATTACTCAAATGGGTTGATTGCGTTAATGTCACTGCAGGCAGTGGCGCTACCCCGGACTGCTACGAGCACATTTGTGAGTGGAAATTATGCGCCATCTTAGCGCAGTCGAGCGGTAGGATTAAAGTTGACGAATGGAAGCGGCCAAACGTATTAAGCGGCCAATCTCACGAAAAGGTTGGTCTTGTATGAGGTCGGCATGCCGTCTTCAATCGGACCGAATTCCAAACACTTATCAAGGAGCGACGTATTGTGCAGGTCAACCCGCTTTATGTACCACCAATAGG
>CAYTDR010000674.1:0-5006 GCA_964436185.1 uncultured Candidatus Obscuribacterales bacterium
AAAGACAGAGTCGAAGAACTCTGCGTTATTTCAGGGTTTCATCGATTTGCTTACTAAAACTAGTACAAATACTTTCGTCCACTGTTTATACTGTAGTCAGTTTGCTCCTCGGCAAAACTTGCACCCTGACGGGAAAAGCGCGCTATGTAGAACGATTGATGAAAGCTTTTCAAGGGAAAGTATGACAGTGAGGAATCCGGGAGTCCCAGAGCAGAGTTCCTCTGCCATGTTCACCAGATCGGTAATCATAGAGGTGTCGGCCGTTACATGTCCGATGAAATTAAAGAAGCAGTCAAAGTCCTCATAGTAGACGATCATGAAATAATGAGGATAGGGCTGCGGCTTGTTCTGGAAAAGTGGCCGGAGGTCGAGATCGTTGGAGAAGGTGCCAATGGAAAAATGGCCATCACTTTGACCGATGAACTGGCTCCTGATGTCATACTGATGGACCTGGCCATGCCCGAAATGGATGGCATTCAAGCCACACGGGAGATCCGGACTAAAAATTCCAAGATCGGAATAATCATTTTTACTTCCCAAACCCACGCAGAAGATGTGCGCGCTGCGCTCACTGCCGGTGTTAACGGCTATTGTTTGAAAGATGTGGATGACGAACGGTTGAAGAGGGCGGTTCTTTCAGTCGCAGACGGCGATGTCTGGCTGGATTCTCGTATAGTGCACGCGGTGCTAAACGACAATAGCAGAGTTGAAAGTCATTCTCTCACTGTTCCCAAGACTGAAGAAGGGCGGCTTGCTCAGTCGGTAGTCTACTCGGGTCCTTACGAGACGCTTTCCACGAGAGAGAGAGAGGTTCTAGAACTGCTCGTCAAGGGACTCACCAATAAGGAGATCGGGGAGAAGCTCTTCATCACCCGTGATACCGTCAAGACTCACATCAGGCACATAATGGAGAAATTGGCGGCTAAAGATAGAACGGATGCAGCCGTCAAAGCAGTCCAGCACAAGATCATATAGGATCTCCATCTTCCAAACTGCTGAGCCAGACTCCGGCACTGCGTTCGATAAGTCTTTGAGAGCTTCCATCGGTCAGCCGCAGAGCGCACAGCCTGCAAATAACTGACTATAGTCAGTTGCTTTTAGATCAACCCATCCTGGCAAAACCCTCATCCCGTATCGATCTCGAATGTCACCCGGTTGGTGTGGGTGACTCGCCTCGATTGGTGATGGCCAGAAGTCCTCGGACTGCCATGCTGGGTTTGTGGACTGAGCAACCATTTTGAAAGCTCGAACTGCAGAGGTGCATTATGAATACTGCCAATTCTGAGTCATCCGAAAAGCAAACCAAGGCCATAAGGGTGATGATTGTGGATGACCTGGAAGTCGTACGGCTGGGGCTGAAGTTGGGCCTGGGCAGCAATTCCGATATAGAGATTGTCGGCGAGGCAAACGATGGACCGACAAGCGTGAGCAAAGGAATGGAGCTGGTTCCTGATGTCATCCTTATGGATATCGGACTGCCTGGTTTCGACGGCGTGGTGGCGACGAAGAAGTTGAAAGCCAGCACGAGCTCCAGAATATTGGTGCTTTCCAGCCACTGCGACAAACAGACGGTCTTCACCGCTCTGCAGGCGGGAGCAGACGGCTTCTGCTTCAAGGATGCATCCTCTGAGAAAGTAGCAATAGCCATCAGAACAGTAGCATCCGGCGGAATATGGTTGTCTGATGGAATCTCGGAGAGCGTATTGCGTTCACTGAAAGTTGCTGATCCGGAAGCGACCAACGAACACACCAGTCTCTCAGCCACTGAGTTGAAGATTCTTGGATTTATCTTCGAAGGTGCCTCGATACAGTCGATCGCAGAGCGACTCAACTATTCGAGCAGTGAAGTGATGCTCTATACAAATAGAGTGCTGCAGAAAGTGGCATGCAATCAGTCCTATCAAAAGGGTGAAAAGAAAGATCGAAGGACAGCAGCAGAGCATGAGCACTGCAGAACCTGCCCCAAATGCAATGAGATTTTGCCAATGGCTGACGAGTCCTGTCCGTTCGATGGAGAGATCACCGAAGTCAACGATATGATCGGAACCATCTTTGCCGATCGATATGAAATTCTTTCGCTGCTCGGCTCTGGTACCGGCGGTTCGGTCTACAAGGCGCGCCACAGATTCATGCAGAAAGTGGTGGCAATAAAAATTCTACACGGTGGCCACATGGAAGATCTCGACATGCTGAGACGGTTCCGCCAGGAAGCCACTACATCCAGTATGCTCAATCATCCCAACATTGTTTCAGTATCTGATTTCGGATTCACTGAAGATGGTGAGCCGTTCATGATCATGGATTACATCGAAGGTGTCAGCCTTGCGGATCTTCTCAATGACGAGGGTAACCTCGCTCCCGAGGAAGCGATTCCAATATTTTTGCAAATCTGTGACGCGCTGCATGCGGCGCACGACCAGGGAATTATCCATAGAGATCTGAAACCAGGCAATGTGCTTGTCTCGGGATTCCGCACCAGTAACATGCAAGTACGGTTGGGTGACTTTGGTATAGCGAAGCTGACCAAGCCGCTTCTAGAGGGGCAGGCAGTAAAAACGCAGCACGGCGAAATATTCGGCAGTCCAAGCTATATGAGCCCGGAACAATGTATGGGCGTAGAACTGGATCCGTTGTCCGACATGTATTCGATGGGGTGTCTCATGTATTGCACGCTTGTTGGTGCTACGCCTGTACTGGGGCGAGATGCCATGGAAGTGATGTACAAGAAGATGAGCGACGAAGTAACTCCTATTAATGAAACACCGATAGGACGCCATGTTAATCCCTATCTGCAAGCGATCGTGATGAAGACGCTCAGGTTCAATAAGTTCGACCGTTTCAATTCCATCGGCAGTCTCAAGTCAATTCTGGCGGACTATCTAAAAATTGGTGCCTCCGGATTCGAACTGACATCCAAAAGTCTGGTGAGCGAACACGCCTGAAGCGGCAAACGACCCGTTTTGCAGATAATTATTTTAACTACTTAACCCAATCGAGTTTGGTGGCACAGTTCCACGATTGCACAATCGAGGCGGCTTGGCTGTGGCTGAACTGAGGAGAAACAACCTTATGAATTCCATAATGATACTGGACGACGACGAGCACATACAGCTTCTACTAACGTCGATTCTCGACGCTGAGGGTTATTCCGTGGTGAATTGCCGCAGCGCTGCATCTGCCTCTGAGAATTTGCGACGACGTCCTGTTTCGCTTGTCGTTGTCGACTACATGCTTCCCGATCTCGACGGCATGTCATGGATCGCCAATGAACGGAGTAACGGTTGTAAAACTCCATTCCTGTTCTTGTCAGGCATTGCTTGTGATGCCCGCATGCAAAGCCGCCTGCGCAATCTCTTTCAGGTGGATCTGGTACTTCGCAAGCCGGTAAATCCGCAACAGTTTATTCAATGCGTAAAAGACCTGGTCGGAGAGAGCGGGCAAGACTGTGGGACTTTATTGGAGAGCGAGGAGGAAAACCTTGCTGCCATTGAATGTGGTGCGGGATTCGAAGACGGACTGGAACCCGCTAACTTTTCGGAGTCGAGTGCTGAAGGCGATCTGGAGGAACTCCTGGGCGACCTGCATCTGGAATATCTCCGAGCTGTGCCTGACCTCTTGCGTGAACTGGCATGTTCCATCGAGTCTGGCTTCGCAGTGGCTGACGGGGAGAAACTCACGCTGGCGATCATGAAGGCTCATACATTCAAGGGCACATCCGGCAGTTACTCCCTCGACACAATCGCCCAGTTGACGGCAGAGGTGGAGAGCGCATTGAGACGGCATCAGGACTCTTTACAGACATCCTCCCTGCTGGACTTCTGCCCCTATTGAGGGAGCGATCGCGACGAAAGTCATCCACGCTTTGTCACCTGTGTGGACGATTACCGGACGGATTATAGGTGACAGGATACAAATAGGACAGAGCGAGGTTTGACGAGATGGATATTTCAAGCGTGTTGCTTGTCGACGACGATCAAAACATTCGCAGAATAACTGAATTGGTTCTAAGTAGAGTTGGACAATGGAAGGTCTATTCCGCTGCGGGTGGGCAAGAGGCTTTGAATCTTCTCGAATCGGTCAAACCGGACGTGATTCTGTTAGATGTGATGATGCCCGGAATGGATGGACCCACGGTCTTTCGATTGATCCGGCAGATAGACGGGTTCGACAACATACCGGTTGTATTCATGACCGCGAAGGTACAGAGCCGGGAAGTCGGCGAGTACCTGAACCTGGGCGCTGCCGGAGTTATTAGCAAGCCGTTCAATCCCAAGTCGCTTCCGGATGAGATTCGGGCAATCATAACTTCGAGTAGGTCTCACTGACAATGAACGGCGATCGACTCCCCTCCGAAATCAAAGCGAGCGTCTCTCACGAGAGCGCTTCCGGGGCAAGTATTCAATTACCCAGACGGTGGATCGATGCGGTCATTTTGTCTGTCGGATGGGTGACAGTTCTCGCCGGCCTCTGTCTGGCAACCAGCTACGAAATGACAGCCGGGCCGGCAACAGCAGCGCTTCAAAAATGGCCTGCGAGCAGCATTGAACGTGACGGTCATCGATTTTCTTTGATCATGTTCCTTCATCCGATGTGCCCGTGCTCGAGAGCCAGCGTTGGTGAGCTCGAAAAGCTCCTTGCGAAAGGACGAGATCAGTTGCAATGCACGGTGATGTTTATGAAGCCTTCCGATCGAGGGGACGAATGGCTTACGACCGATCTCTGTAATTCGGTGCGGGCCATTCCCGGAACAAAGGCGATGGTGGATGTCGACGGAAATATGGCACGCCGATTTCATGCCACTACTTCCGGTGACACGTTTGTCTATTCGCCGAAGGGCGAACTTCTTTTTCATGGTGGAATTACCGCCTCTCGCGGGCATGCCGGAGATAATCGAGGTCGCACAGCAATAGAGCAATTGGTGGATGGTCAGCCGAGTTGCGCCACAAACGTTGTTTTCGGTTGTCCTCTGGGGGAATGAGGTTATGGAATAATGGAAGAACGGAGTG
>CAYTDR010000675.1:0-5002 GCA_964436185.1 uncultured Candidatus Obscuribacterales bacterium
TCGTTCGACCAATGCTACCAAGAGATAAAAATCTGCCCTTCCATGGCCTGCCACGGAGATTAATCGCAAGAATTTATCTACCGCCTATCAAATTCCAATCAGTCGGTGCACAAAATGACAAATGAAAATCCGACGCATCGACCACTCGCTCCACACTGGGCAACAGGTTCAACATTCGATTCGAGGACTGCAATTCACTGTAGTGCCAATGGCGGGTTGGGTATATTATTTGAATAGCAAACAACTAATCTACGTTATCTGGCGGTTTCCAAGAGGTTAGAAATGACAAAGTCTCCGAGTTCGCGTGAGCTTTCCCGGCAAAAGTCCGTTTCTCAACAAGAAGACGAGAAGGGCGGGGAAGTTGATGGCGAGATTAAAAACACCAAGAAGACAAAGACAAGCTACCTGAAAACCACCAAGAAATCCCCAAAGAGCGAAAAGAAGAGCACCGCCGCAGAGAAGGGTGCCCCGAAGAAGTCTAAAGTCGAAATGGACACCTGGGAAGAATCGCTCAACCAAAGGGAAATCGCCCTGATCGATCGCGAGATCAAGACGATTCGCATGCAAGAAGAGCTGGATCGACTGAGACCGCTGTCCGGGTTGTATCGAGTGGTCAAGGCTATGGCTACCGAGCGCAAGTTGGACCCACTGCTGGAGACAATCGCTCGAGAAACGCAAAACATGCTCGATGCTGACCGCTGCTCAGTGTTCGTCGTTGAAACAGATACGAACGAGTCGCCACCCAAAGAAGAGCTGATGACGAGAGTGGCTCAGGGTCTGGCAGGGTTCCGCACCATTCGCATTCCATTGACCGGCGCTAGTATCGCCGCCTATTGTGCTCGTTCCAACGAAATTATCAATATTCCCGACGCATACTGCGACGAGCGCTTCGACCCGGAAGTCGACAAACAAACCGGCTATCGGACGACCAGCGTGCTTTGCGTGCCCATGATGAATCGGTCTCGCCACGTAATCGGCGTGTTCCAGGTTTTGAATAAACGGGACGGGCCATTCACCAGCAAAGACGAAGACTGGTTGGTAGGTTTGGCGGCTGTGGCTTCCGGACTTATCGAACAGGCACAGGCGTATCATGAGGTGGAACGGTTCGCCAATCAGACCCTCGAGGTTCTAGCAGCCACCATCGATAAGCGCGATCCACTCACAGCCGGTCATTCAAAGCGTGTAATGGGCTACAGTCAGCTGATCGGAGCCGCTATCTCCATCCCGCAAGATGATGTAGACGTTCTCAAATATGCAGCCATGATGCACGATTACGGCAAGATTGGAGTCCCGGAAGACATCCTCTGGAAGAACGGCCGGCTCACTCCGGAAGAGTATGCGTTGGTTCAGACTCACGCTCGAATCACGTTCGACCTGCTCTCTCAACTGCCATTCACGCGAAGATTGGCGGCCGTTCCCTTCATCGCCTCTTGTCACCACGAGAAACTCGATGGCACCGGCTACTATCGCGGTCTGAGAGGCGAAGAGATTCCATTCTTAGCGAGAATAATTGCTGTTGCCGATGTGTTCGATGCCTTGACTTCAGTCAGGCATTACCGAAACCGCATGCCGATTGAGAAAGTCTATGAGATCATCGACTCGGGTCGGGATAACCATTTTGACCGAAAATGCGTTGATGCGTTCATGAAACTGCCAAGCCATCAGGTTCTTCGCGTGATGGAAACAGATAGAGAGCACATAACGCCGGAAACCGTGGTTGAGCAATTCCGAAATGTGTCCTGGTACAGGCTGACCGAGCTGGTTGCCGGTGCTCTGCCCAAGGACAATGAGGGTGGGCTGCGAGACGCATTCGACTCGCTCTACAACATCGGACTGCCGAAAGACTACCAGGCTCTCGACTGAGCCCTTTCGCCAGCTCCGAAGCAGAATCCAAGGGGAGTTGTAACGATGCGACGATGCGTTACAATGACAGCCGGTCGGATTCCGCTGGTGTAGCCAAGATATGCTGTCGAAACTGCTTCTCGTTCTGTTTATTTTGCTCATCACGTTCGTCGACTGCACCATATCCAGTGCAGAAGAGCCTCTACGGGACCATGCACCGGCTGCGGTGGTACACAATGGCAATCGGCTCTTCATTTATCATGGATCAATCGAAGGACTGACTCCCACTGAGCGGGTCGAACGTACAACTGAGGCGATCAGGGCACTGGCCCATGATCCATCGTTCGAAACCAGCAAGTTAATGCTAAAAGAGACGCCACATGGCACAAACATTGTCTACGGCGATCGAATAATTGCCACCGTCTCGATCGAAGATGCCAAAGCAGAACACAGCTCGACAAGGCTATTGGCAGCAGGTTTCCAGGGCAGACTACGCGCCCTTCTATCCACAAAAGTTCAGCAGAATACGGGTCAACAGGTTGCCACGGGTATTGGTATCACCATTGCTTCGACCGTAATGTTGGTGCTGGCTATCGTTCTGCTTTTGCGCATGGTGACTAAAGCTATTGACCTTCTTAATCAGGAGGTCGGGCAAAAAGTACGGGCAGTAAAGATTCAGGAAGCAGAGCTGTTAAGCGCGGAATCAGCAGCCAATCTGATTGGCGCGATCTTGCAAATAATTCAGTTCGCATTGATAGCAATTGGGCTTTACGCATACACAATCGTAGTCTTGATCAGTTTTCCCAGTACTGCGGGTTTCGCGGAGACGCTTTGGGAAACATCGGCCAGCCCGCTGTGGCTAGCGGCCGACCAGTTTCTCAACTATCTTCCCAATCTGCTTGCCATAATCGTAATCGCCATCATCACATATGCCACCATAGCTTTTGCCCGCTTCATATTCGACGCCATTGCTGCTGGAACCATCACTTTTTCCGGGTTTCGCAAGGAATGGGCCAGGCCTACATACAAGCTCACGCGTATCTTCATTCTGGCTCTCTTCCTGGTGCTTGCACTTCCATATGCACCCGGCTACGAATCAGACTCCTTCAAGCAGGTCGGCATTCTTGTCGGACTCTTAGTTTCCCTCGGCTCCACCAGCGTGATCGGTCACTTAATGGCCGGAATAGTCCTCATATATACAAATGCCTTCAGTGTCGGTGACCGCATCAAAGTGGCGGACTGCACTGGCGACGTGCTCGAGCGCACCATGTTCGTGACCAGAATTCGAACTCCAAAAAATGAAGTAGTCTCGATCCCTAACGGTGCAGTTCTCAATGCGGAGATTGTCAACTTCTCCACCATGGCAAACGAAGGCCAACTGATTCTCCATACTACGATAACAATCGGCTACAACGCGCCATATAGGACCGTACAAGAGCTGTTGAAAAAAGCGGCCAGGGAGACTGAGGGAATTTTGTCAGAACCTGAGCCGTTCGTCCTGCAAAAAGAGTTGACAGATTTTTCCATAACTTATGAACTCAATGCCTTTACTCGCGAGGCAGGCACCATGGTAGTCACCTACTCCAATTTGCACGAGCAGATCATCGAAAAATTCAATCAGGCGGGCGTGGAAATCATGTCTCCAAATTATTTCGCACTCAGAGACGGCAACCATGTCACCATCCCTGATAGCAAAAAGAATCAGAACGGATTTAAGGTGACAATCGAGCGTCCGGAAGAGTAACCAGTTCAGCAGTTCGAACTAGCTCGCGCCGGCTGATTTTCCATTGCTTCTCTTGCTCTTAACTAATACTTCAGATAACGTACTTGGATTACTTATGAAACAAAGATAAGCCAGGTGAATTGGTTCTCACTTTGGTATGGGAACGGGAGGCTCGCGCAGCAAGTCTTACGGTAGGGTTTCATAAACATAGGATAAGTAACGCCCATTACCTCTTTAAAAGCTATAGAATGTGCCCTAACCTACTACTTTTCCAACCAAACGGACGTTGGCCAGGTCTCCCATGACATCATCTGATTTCTCTATCAAATTATTTGCAGTCGCGGTCGCCACAGGCGTTCTATGTATAGCGGGCGCGCCGGCACCATGCCAGAACGGCACAGATTCGTTCGTGGCCGTCAATGATTTGCCCAGACAGGGAGCAAAGCAGTCACCATCGGCGGTGAATCAGCAATCCGCTCCTCTGCCGGGAACGCCGGGAGCGAAAGATCAACCGCAAGAGAAGAAGAAGGAAAAGATTACTGTCTTCGAGGACGACGTCGTCGGTGAAGAAGAAGAGCTCCCGACCGGGCAAACGGATCTCGAAGTATCAATTGCGGTACCACTCAGCAAACAATCTACCTCGCGAGTATTTGTTTATCCGTGGCCGATAAAACCACCCGTGTTGAAAGACATTATTAAGCCCCTTCCGGAAAAGGTAGGTGCAATCAGAGGCTCGTTACTTCAGACGGGCTATGTTAATCGCACTTCGACCGACTGGCCGTACCCACCAGGCGGATGGCGCTGGCAGCATGCCTATGCGGCCGCAGTCAGAAAGAGTGGCATCTCGCTCCCTCACTCGATTGTCGAGCACTATGGCTGGGCAAACAAAATGGTTTCGTATGTCAGGCCAGAGATCCTGGCGATCAACGAGCATGAGAGACGACGCGCAAAAGCGCATAACAGAGCTAACCAGGAATTTCAGGACAACTTCACTCTCATTCGCAACAAGGCCCTGCGCCGGGGTTTGGAACCGCAGCAACTCAGTCAGTTCGGACCTTCGACACCAAAAGTCGGCAGGCATTATCGAGCTCGCGCGCTGCCCGCCGGCAAATGGTGGATCATTAGCACACATAAAGCACCAGGAATCAAATACTACTGGTGGTATCCGTTGGACGTGACAGGCGATAAGCCAGAGCGCGTGGTTCTCACCGAAGCTAATGCCATCTATATAGAAGGCGGCTGGTAATCAATCCAACTATTGAACAGTCTTTTTCTCGGTTCTGATCATGTGGACCACGACTTGCACCGTCGGTTTCGCTTGCAGTCGCTGGCGAAAAGTCTTGATTGTCACCTCTCTAATCGATGATCGGAGTGCTGCGATTTCCAGGCCTCCTTCAGCGGTATCAGGACGAGAAAACTGCTCGACGGTTCTTTTGA
>CAYTDR010000676.1:0-4995 GCA_964436185.1 uncultured Candidatus Obscuribacterales bacterium
AGTTGCGAGATACTTTGGTTACAACGCTGAGAAGCAGGCAAGCCACTGCAAATCCAGTAACCGTTTGAAGCTCGCCGAAAGAAAGCAACGGATACAAGGAGCCGCCCTGGTGCGCCCAGCAAAGTAGATAAGCAAATCCAAACTCGAGCATAGAAACCGAAACGAGTAAGAAGGGCCACGCAAGTTTCTCTAAATGGAAGTTTTCCTTGTGTATCAGGTGTAGTAAGAGGACGGAAACACCGAGAATCGTGAAGGGGACAACGTGGAATTCGCCGACAAAGATTTTGAAGAGAGCAGCGCATAACGTTATAAGCAGTGAGAGTGGACTGGTTGTAATGTAAGAAACTACAAAGGCTCCCAGGGTTGCGAGGCACCATTCAAAGTTGAACGGAGATCCGCATGTGCAAGCGCTGAACGCGAGAACTGAAGCCGACAAAATCGCGCAGTACTGTGACCGGAAAGCCATTGCCACTGGAAAGATTCCCAGACCCCACAGAAGTGTTTCCGACCAGTGCAATCCGTTGACTTGGAAGAATTGTCCGATGACTATTGTCATTGCGCCGAACAAGAGACAACCCAGGAGTGTTAGAGCCTCTCCGTATGTCTGGTATGCTCTCTCGTTTTCGCGCATTCGCCAGGCGAGAACATAGCTTGAGATCATCATGATCGACAGGAGAAGTACTTTGAATAATGGACCGACCGATTGACTGTTCGCTGCGATGAATAAGAGGACACCGAGAGCGGTGACGCCGGCGCCGATGATACTGAAAGCATTGAGAACACGCTCTCGTCGTGAGCGAACTGCATAAGCGGCGAGGATTGCTCGACCCTGACCGCCCTCCAGCAGCGTTTGTTCTTCCCACTTAGTGACTTCCCTTTTGAGAAACTCAAATTGTTCTTCGGTAATCATCGGCTGTTACTCCGTTTCTCATTTAAGCCGCACAAGGATTACCAGCCTCGCGGCCGGCATCTGTTCTATCGTCTTGTCTGAGCCTTGCGTCTACCTCATTATGCTCGGGACGACGGTCCTTCGAACTAGGGGAATTACCAGAGTCGAATTCGTCTTCCTGCTGGGAAGATGCTGGTCAGAGCCGCTGAGATCAGGACGATGGTTGGGGTTTGGAAATTTTCTTCGTTGAACGATTTTGTTCCGCAGATCCCCCAATATGACGTTCTCTCGGGGCTTCAGCGCCAAGCATGCCTGGAAGGATTTTTCGCAGTTATTTAGCGGGAGCTTTCAATAGTACTCGGCCGCTTTGGAGTCGACGAGTGATTTTGCAGTCGTCGAAGTAGGCCAGTAGTGCCATTGCGTATTTTCTGGTGGTGCCTAGCTCTTCTCGAAAATCGCCGGGGGCTATGTTTCTCTTCTTCGACCAGATGCTGGCAAGTACTTCATGAGCCTTTTGGACTGCGCCTGAGGGTGAGACAAAATCGTGACTTACGATGGCGACACGCTCTTGTTCTGCTAGCTGGTCGAGTGCTGTTCGAACTGTTTTATCGGAGTGACCTGTGCGACCGCATACTTCTGCTATTTCGAGACAAATTTCCTTTTCGAGCAGCTCCATGATCGCCGCAGCCGTTTTGCTGTCTTGAACGGTGATTTTTTTTGTTGGGCGTCCGACAAGAAAGATTCGCTCGCCGTCCTTTGCGATGGCACCTCTCTCCAGCAACTCCTTGATGATGTTTTGAAACACAGTTCGATCGAGAAGCGGTGCGATGCCTACACGAAGCGATTCTTGCGAGGTTCCCGCAGTCGACTCCGACTCATTGTCTTTCAATTTTGAAAGTATCGTATCTTCCAAGTCCTTCTTCTCATCTTTCGTGATCAATTGATGACCAAAGCGAAGGATTGAACCATCTTTCAGCAGGTGGGCAACGACTTCTTGTCTGCGAACTTCGGAGAGTACGAAATCCAACTCGGACTCGTCGATGCTTCTCTGCGGAGCGGAGTTGATGAACTTCGTGCATGCCAGCTCTAACTCACCGCGAGCTGCATGTTCTGCAATTTCTTTCAGAATGTTTCGAGTCAACCAGCGTGGTCGGAAAGTTACAAGAATGTCACCGCCAGCGACACCATAGTCACCATATCTGATGACGAACCGTTCTCCGGGATTGACCATGATGGGATCTGACAGAGATATCTGGGCGAGGTAGTCTCTATCGAAAAAGGCGCGGGCGCCTTTGCTTTCCGCAGGAGCTAAATCTGCAAACTCCGCTGCTGGTGACTCATCTCCCTCCGGTTTCGTCAGTGTCTCAATCCATCGAAGTGTTCCTGCTCGTTCGGCAGTGCCATGATAAAGTCGCACCTCCTGTGGTTTCAGCTTGACGTGACCTGAATCCAGGCGCGATTCGATGCCGCCGAGATCAGTGAGCCGAACCACTAGTGTCTTTGTGCATCTAGACTTTCTCGCGACAATCGCGTCGCCACGCTCGAGCGTGCGGTTTTCTTTCAAAGACATGTTTACGGCCAATCGCTGTCCTGGCAACGCTTGGCTCAGCTTGCGGTTGAACGTCTCCAGCCCGCGAACGCGCGCCTGGGCGTGTCCCGGCTCAATGAAGACGTTGTCGCCGACTTTGATCAGACCATATACGAGTGTGCCTGTAACAACGACACCATAACCCGACTTGCTGAACACTCGATCGACGGGCAAATAAGCCGGCAGCGGTTCTCCAATCGAATCTTTGAGTGTATTCCTGGCCGGGAGCTGTAATACCTGTCTGACAATCGCTGCTTTGAGGTTCTCTATTCCGTTTCCTTTGACTGCAGAGACCGGCGCAGTTTCAAGCACTTCAATGCCCAGGCGACCAACGAGATCGTGAATCTCCTGAACGGCCAGCTGTTGCTCCTCCGCCCCAACAAGATCGATTTTGGTCAACACGATTACGCATTTTTTCACTCCCAGCAGACTGAGGATCTTGACATGCTGGATCGTTTGAGGCATAGGACCCTCGTCCGCTGCCACCACAATTAGTGCCAGGTCAATGCCACCGACTCCAGCCAACATGTTTTTCAAAAACTTGCCATGACCCGGAACGTCGATGAAACCTACAACAAGCTCAGCCTCTGTTTGTCCTGCCGCTCCAATTTCACCAAGCTTGCTCTCAAACGCAGCGAGCGTCTCTTTTCCCATGGCATCGAGAGCTGAAGTGTCGATTCTCAAGTGGGCGAAGCCAAGATCAGTCGTCATCTGGCGCTCTTTCTCCTCTTTGAGGCGGTCCGGATCGATTCCGGTGAGAGCCCTCAGGACGCTCGTCTTCCCATGGTCGACGTGTCCGGCCGTTGCCAGGGTGAAGTGCAGAGATGGCTTTGATGCCAGGGGTTCATTCATTTGACAGCTCTTACCTCGCGCTGGTCAAAAAGATATGTCTGAGGTTTAGTATATTCTGTTCATCAGCGCCGGAGATTACTCAGCATCATGTCGATTTTGGACCATCCCCCTGAGCCCCTCCTTATAGATTCCTAACGGTAGGAAGTACAGCAGACTGTAGAATTTACTTTCCAGCTAGCTTCGAGGTATCTCTGTGCTTCATCAATACATCGACCCCATCCTCGAGATGATTAAAAACGGCGTCGAGGCGTGGGGATACTGGGGCGTGGTAGTAATGATGGCGATTGAGTCGGCCAACATTCCGCTTCCCAGCGAAGCGATCATGCCGACTGCCGGCTTGCTGGTGCAACAGGGGAAAATGGATATCCATTTAGCTGCCCTGGCTGGCGCAGTTGGATGTGTAATCGGTTCGATTCCATCTTATTTCCTCGGACTGTGGGGCGGCAGACCGTTCCTCGAGAAGTACGGACGCTGGTTTCTATTGAAGACGAAAGATCTCGAGCTTGCTGACAAGTGGGTGGACCGCTATGGCGATTGGTTCTTCCTCATCTGCAGAATGTTGCCGGTAGTTCGAACCTTCATCTCCTTTCCAGCAGGCGTTCTCAAAGCACATTTCCTCATCTTCATCGCTTACACCTTTATCGGTTCATTGCTCTGGTGCTATTTCCTCACGTGGGTGGGAATCAAGTTCGGCGAGAACATGGAGATGTTCCGCAACCTCTGGCATACTTTTGATCTTGCCATTGTCCTTGTAGTGGTCGCTGGTTTCAGCTATTACCTGTACCACCACCTCAAGCCAGAGCATAAAGAGAAGCACTAATTCGCTGCTGATTGGCGGGGCTAACAGTTTCCGTGAATCCATTTCCTGTCTAGACGAACATGTACGATTGGTCGTTTTACTGGCTTGCTCGTGTTGCTGTGGTGGTCTGTGCCTAATGCGTTCTTGCGAAATCACGATCTGATGAAAGTACAGGCGAGGATGGTTCGGCGACCTGTCCTGATCGCTTCGCTGCATAGATAAGCGAAATTGATGAAGCCCTCAAACCTTGTTTTTTTCGCTGGTCTCCCATTGAATGTTTCAATCGCTGAAGAACCGCTGGCGGATTGAAGTTAACGGCGAGACTGTTATTTGTCCTTCTTATATTGACGTCGCCGTGTGTTCTCTTTGATCTCCAAGAGTTCGTTCAATAGAGCTTCTCGGTCCGCGCTTTCCCATCGTTTCAACCAGGAGCTTATGGCTGCTTCAATCATGCCACTCTTGTCCGGAGAATGCGTTCCATAGAGCCGTTTGAGCTCCAGCCAGATGGATTGAAGCGCGGACAACTGATCTTGCGGCAGCTTTATAGTGTAGGCAGTATATCGCCGAACGGTCTCTCGGTCGTTTAATCGACTCTTTGTGCTTTCGCTTCCCGGGGTGCGCTCTTGTTCATCGTTATCCGCCGGTTCATCGTCGTGGTGACTGTCCATGTTGTTATCTTCTGGCAGTTCTTTGTCAGTGCCACTCACTAATAACCCCCTGTAACCCCTGGAAAATTGTGAGCGAAATCGCTCCTAATTGTACAGGTTCAATTGCGATATGGTGTCAGTTAGTCGCGGGACTGCATGTCACAGTATGGGAAGATTCCCATGAAACGCTTTCCTTTTTGACGGTTTTGACGCAGAATTT
>CAYTDR010000677.1:0-4988 GCA_964436185.1 uncultured Candidatus Obscuribacterales bacterium
GTTTAGAAACAGTTCCCATATTTTGATCGACACCTTTCATGTGGTGCACGGTTTCTTCGATCTTCGGCGTAATGTGAGCCATCTGCTCTCTGAGATTGCTTAGCTCGCTTTGAACGTCCTGCATTTGCCCGCCCATCTTCTCGACTCGGTTTTGCAAATTGAGCATGGCCGGCTGAAGTGAAGCGATTGGTCCGGTAAGCTTCATCATTTGTTGCTGCAAACGGACTGTCTGCTCTTGAAGCTGAATAACCGGACCCATGATCCAGCGAATCGGATTTAAGGAAAAGCCTTTCTTCTTAGGCTTCTCTTTCAATTCTTCCGGAGTGACATCCACGCCCGGGACTTTATTCATTACTCTCGCTTGCTCCTGGGCAAACTTATTTGCCTCAGCAGTCTGTTTCTCGTCGATCTTGCGTTCGGTAGGGGTAACCTCAGTGTCATTTAGATTAATAGTAGAAGTGGAGTAAGGAGGCGTTGCAGGTTTGTCTGCCGCGATAGCTGAACCGTATGGAATAAGTAAAACTGAGCTTGCTAGGAGCAAACTGCGTCTAGTATTGGTTTTCATGACTATTTCCTGTGTGACCACCATGGAGTTGTCAGGTTTGCTGCCAGTCCTATAACCTGATGACCAACTCAAACCATAACTAGCACACTGAATTAAAGAAGTGCGTGAGAGGATAAGCGTCGGATTTGCGGACTGGAATCCCCTGAGGGAGTGGCTTCTTGGGCGATGCCGCAGCTTGGGACGCCGTGAGGATGGGGCAATCAGTGCCTTCTTGGGTTAAGCAGCTGGATGATGCGCTTTAGCCTCTGCGAGGATGAGGCAATCAGTGGTTTATTGGCGGTACCCGAACTTCGCGATGAAACGTTCAGAACGGGCGTGGATGACGAGCAAAGCCTTTTGGTACAATCTCAGATTCGCGACAAACGATGTTATTGAAAGATGAGCCGCTATTGGAAAGGTGTGAGCATGAGCGAAACTGGTCGTTCTAGAGCTGATGATTCAAAGCAAGTGGATACTCTCAGTGCTGCTTGGGAAGCGGAGGCGATCAACTGGGCTAACTGGGCTCGCACTCCAGGTCATGACTCCTATTGGAGATTCCATCGCGACCAGTTTTTCGAGCTGCTGCCTGCGCCTGCAGGACTGACTGTTGATGTAGGATGCGGGGAAGGTAGAGTGACACGCGATCTGAAGAGTCGCGGCTACGAGATGATCTCTCTTGATGCGTCGCCGACTCTGATTCGCATGGCACAGGAAGCCGATCCGAAAGGAACATATACGCTCGCCGACGCTGCGTCATTGCCGCTTTCCAACGGCTGCGCCCGCCTGGCGATTGCCTTTATGTCAATGCAAGACGTGGATGATCTGGACGGTTCGATCTCTGAGATTGCGCGCATTCTCGAGCCCGGTGGTGTGGCCTGCATTGCCATCGTTCATCCGTTGAACTCCGCCGGATTATTCGAAAGTCTGGATGAAGGCAGCCAGTTCATAATTTCCGGATCCTATCTAGAGCGGCGCAGATATTCAGATACGATGGCAAGAAATGGTTTAGAGATTACTTTTCACAGCTATCATCGCAGTCTCGACGAATTCAGCCGTGCATTCGAGCAGGCGGGACTACTTTTATCGGCAATACGAGAGCATCCAGTGCCCGATGATGCGATCGATCGTTTTCAAACCCGGCGCTGGCAACGCGTGCCAATGTTCCTTCAATTCAAGTTACTGAAGCCCTAACCTCTCGGGCGATCTCTAATGAACTGAACTGTCATCGCCACTATCGCGCCGGTAAATCCGATTCCTGCAAGATACATGACGAACGGAAGAAACATGCAATAGCCGCTCCAACCGACCAAGCCCAGAAGCAGGAGGATCGATAACCAGTGTTCTGGCCTCAAGCTCTCGCCACCAGAATCGGTAGCATCTTTGACGGTGAGTTGCTTGCGTAGCTTTCTCTGCGACCCTGGCTCTGATTCAGTGCGTTTTTGCTTTTGCTTGCTCATTATCATTGAAAACGTGTTTCCGGAAGTTCAAGATTCGTCGATTATACACGCAGATATACAGATGTGGCAGGAGGTTCCAGATTTAGAGCGACCGGTTCGGCGGAATCAGGTCACTGTTGACAAAATCACGCAGCAACATACAGACGGGATGTCCGCTATAAGCTTTGTCGATTGAGCAATACAAGAACAATGAGACAGCGATAAGATTGCTTGAGATAGGGAAATATGGACTGCTGTTGGTAGCACCAACCTATCCCAAGGTTACTCGAAAAAAGCGGCTGCAACCTCAGACTACGGCGACCGCCGGAATGCCATTTTGCGGAAGCAATAATGCTTCGCCAATGACACCGCCGGCGGTTTACGTTATTCTTGGTTGTTAAACTATTCGGATTCAGTTTTGACGTTATAATCGAACGTGAATTGGACATCGATTGGATCCGGCGAACCGTAGGGCAACGGCTGGACGGCGCCACTCGTGATCGCCTTAAGCGCTTCCGCCTCTGACTGCGAATCACCATTACTGTAGGTCAAGTGAATATCAGATATCGTTCCCTTCTTGTCTATTTTAAATACGACGATCTCTCGATGTGATTTAGCTTTCTTAGTTGTAGACCAGCGCGATTTCAGGGTTCTTTGCAGGTTCGCCATATAAGGTCCAAAATCGATGCTGCCATCTGCGCTAACTGCCGGTCTGAAGGGATGATCGAATACTGCTGTTTCAACTGAGGCGACAGCTTGATGGAAACCGCCTCCCACGAACGATCCCACAATGCCCATGAAGAATATGGCAAGAAGCGGGATTGGTGCGGTAAGTCCGGTTGTACGAATAAACCCGCGCGAGTTCTTAGGAAGCGCTACGTTAGAGTCATCCATGACGGATTTTCGTCCAAGAAACGCTGCCAGAGCGAGTCCGGCACTGGCAACACCAAGAACCGTGGAAAGAGCAGTTCCCCAGCTTACTGTTCCATAGCTGATGACCAGGAAGGTCAAGCCCGCGGCACAGAGCGAGAAGTAGACAAACGATATCAGAATCGGATTCGGCGATAATCTCATGCTTGACCTCACAAAGTCTAAATGGTCAACAAACTACTGATATTTCCAGCATGCTCGAACGGTTGAACTCTTGTAAGAGGGGAAACCCTATATGACATTCAGCGTCAGCTCACGTGCTTTCTTATCAATGTTTGTTCTACGTTCCCACGATAGAAAATTAGACGAGACGAATCGTCGTTCTCTTAAAGCTTCCGCAAGCGCCTAACCTGCTGTATTCTTCGGCTTATCTTTCGCGTGCCTGCGTACGCGAAAGATTCTGAGCCTTGCGAAAAACAGGACAGGTCGAAATGGACACGACCCAAACGGGGAAAGGATTTGGCACGATTCTGCCGCTATTGCGCTATGAGATCAAGCGTTGTCACCGGTTTGTGAACTACAGCAAGACCTATTCTACGGATGCAGCGCTCGACCGCTACTTGCACCACATCCAACCAAACCAGACCTGATAAATCAATCGAGAGCGGGAAAAGGAGGAGGGTGGACATGACCACATGCGAACACATAATGCGCAAAGATGTGAGAGTCGGTTTTGAGCACATTTCGGCTCACAATCTCGCTGAAGTAATGGAAACAGCGGGTGTAGGCGCAATTCCTATAGTGGAAAGTTCTGAGATGAACAAGCTTGTAGGTCTGGTGACTGATCGAGATATCGTGACGCGTGTCGTGGCGAAGGGACTGGACCCTGCAAGCACCCGGGCGAAAGATTTCATGACCTCCAAAATCATCGTATGTGGTATCGAGACTCCCATTGAGGACGTTCTGGCGCTGATGATGAACAATCAGATCAGGCGGCTGCCGGTAATCGATGAAGAGAATGCGCTGGTCGGAATCATTTCGATTGCGGATATAGTTGCCCATTTAGGACCGTCCATTTCATCATCACGCATGCTGAAAGATCTGGTCTTCGAGCCTGATTTCGAAGAAGTTAGAATTTGCGAGGAAGGATGTATTGCCGAGAGAATGGGTGAGCTGGGAAGCTTGATCGATTCATTGATGCTGCGAGCGAGAGTCAAAGCAGAAGCGGCAAAACGCGCGGAAACAGAGAAGTCTCTCGAACTGGCCGAAGAGTTGAGACGACAGCAGCACGACCTGGAAGGTCTTTTTCGGGAGCTGAGAAGTGCTGATGATGCGGAGTGGCGCGAGCACAAGAGCGTTTTTGAACGCACCTACTGCAATCTTAACCATCGCGTACGAGAGGTTCTCAAAAGCTGGTCCGGATCTAGTAGTGTCCAATCAGTCAACAGTTAGCTGAAGATAGAGTTCGTCAGCCTCCACGTGTGGTGCTATAGGTTCGCGCACGAATGAGAAGAGAAGAAGTTCGAATATAGAGTCTTCTTGCTTCTATACCGGCAACGTAAAGTAGAAAGTCGAGCCAATGCCTTCTTCTGATTCCACCCAGACATCGCCGCCATGAAGTTCCACAATTTTCCTGCAAATGGCGAGCCCTATGCCAGTGCCCGCATATTTATTTGGTTCGAGCCGCTGGAACATATCAAAGATCTTTTTCGTTGAATATTTGTCTATTCCGATGCCGTTGTCGAGAACCGCGAAAACATAGAATCCGTTGTTCTCTTTCCATGAAATACAGATCTCGGGACGCCGGTGACAAAACTTGAGTGCGTTGGAGAGCAGGTTCTGAAACACAAGCATAATTGTGGACGCGTTTGCGCGCACGGTGGGCAGGTGATGGAATTCGATCTTGGCGTTGGACTCGGAAATAGTCTGCTTTAAATCCAGTATCACTTGACGTATCAGTTTGTCCAGATCAACTGGTTCGAGAGAGAAGTCGTTTTTCGCCACGGAGCTGTAGGCAAGGACATCTTGAATGCGTTGAGTGGCACGTTTGCCGGCATCGACCATGAACCGCAGCATTTCAACAAGGTCTTCACGCTGGTCCTTCTCGATTTCATCTGCGATCAAATGAGCATATGTAG
>CAYTDR010000678.1:0-4984 GCA_964436185.1 uncultured Candidatus Obscuribacterales bacterium
TCAATTTTGCTATCGTCAGGTTTAGTGACAATGAAAGTTCCTGTGACACCCTTTAGGTGCTTATCGGATTTGTCATGTACGTAAAAGTCTAAATGAGCAATTCCATCAGACTGCACATCCGGCGACAGTTTAAAGCGATAACTGTCAATCTCCATGAACTCCTCTTTGGGAGCCTCAGCCTGTTGAGTAGAAGTAGTAGTAGTCGCAGTTGTTGTCGTGGACTCTTGTGCTTGTGGCGTTTCCTGTTTCGCGCTTGACGAACAAGACTGAAGAGCCAATACTCCAGCCCAAATCGCAATTACAGTCAGAACCTCTTTTTTCATATCGATTATTCCTTTTTGATGTAGTGTGTATCGGATAGGCCACCAGATGATAAGACGGTTTCCGAAGAAACCTTTCCTAATGCGGAGATCCCAAAAGACTTAAATAGAGCTGGTATTACCAATAGTGTCAACGCGGTAGAACTGACCATTCCTCCCAGAATCACTACGGACAAAGGTTGCTCCAATTCTCGTCCGGTGCCTCCCAAAATCGCAATCGGAAGCAATCCAAGCGACGCGGTCAAAGCCGTCATAAGAACCGGGCTGAGACGATCCAGTGCTCCTTGATGGATGGACTGCTCAAAGGTATTTCCTTCTGCCAAAAGGTGCTTGAAATGCGTAACCAACATGATTCCGTTGCGCGTTGAAATGCCGAAAAGAGTAATGAAGCCCAGTAACGAGCCAATACTCATAACGCCGCCTGAAAGAACGATTGCCCACATTCCTCCAATCAAAGCCAGAGGTAGGTTCATCAGAACGAGAAGAGCTGCGCGACTACTTCTGAACGCTGCAATTAAGAGAAGGAAAATGCCAACAATGGAAAGTAGCGTCAGCAGCAAGAGCTGCTGACTGGCCTTTTCTTGTGCTTCGAACTGACCACCGTACACAATGTAATAACCTGCAGGCAGTTGAATGCTCTTACTGAGCTGGCTCCGGATGTGGTCGATAACACTACCTAAATCGGCCCCGCTGATGTTCGCCTGAATCACCACATAGCGAGAGCCGCCTTCATGACGAAGTGTGTTGGGACTGGCGCCTACGCTAATGTCAGCAACCGAGCTGAGCGGAACCCGTGCTCCCGACGGAGTATCTATGAGCGTGGCGGAAACAGCATCTACGCTTGCTTTGTATTCAGGCTTGAAGCGCACCACGAGATCGAAGGTGCGTTGTTCTTCCACCACTTGCGATACCACAAGTCCGTTAAAGGCTGATTCTATTGTTGTAGCGAGTTTCTCGATGTTAAGCCCGTAACGTGCTGCTTTGTCTCGATTCATTTGCACTGCAACTTGCGGAATGGGAATAATCGGCTCTATCTGAACATCTACGGCGCCAGGCACTTTAACGACTATTTTTTCAATGACTGCGGCGAAACGGTGCAGAACCTCCAAATCTGGACCGAAGACTTTTATTGCAATTGCCGCGTTAACGCCGGACAAAACGTGATCCATTCGGTGTGATATGTACGAGCCCACATTCACTACCAGACCTGGTACTTTTGCCAGATCCTCCCGCAAATGCTCCTTCACAGCAAGGCGATCTTTCATGCCGGGCTTCAGTCGTATATCAAGCTCACTGAAATTACTGGAACCGTAATCATCAGATCCCTGCGCTCTGCCTGCCCGCTGCCCTGCCGCCATGACACTAGAGTGGCTTGTGAGGTGTTCCGTTACCGATTTTCCGGTTTTTGTCGTCACGTCTAAACTCGTACCTGGAACCGAATTCGCCGCTACGATCAAATTGCTTTCGTCGAACGTCGGAAGAAATTCCTTACCCACAAAGAATAGCGGTACGAGCGAGACGGCAAACAACAACGCCGCGGACGCGATTATGATCTTTGGGTGATTGAGCGAAAAAGAGAGAATGGGCTGATACCAGTTTTTCAACAAGCTCACAAACCCAGGTTCGTGATTAGGTAAATCTCTTCTGTGACTGAGCAGCATCATGCACATGGCAGGAGTGACTGTCAGTGCCACCGCCAGCGATGCCACTATCGCTATGATGTAAGAGAATCCCAGGGGAGCAAAAATCTTGCCTTCCAGACCAGACAGGGAGAATATCGGTAAAAATACAAGAGCAACAATGAAGGTTGCGTAAACAACCGAGCTTCTGATCTCACGCGAGGCATTGAATATGACATTGATAGCCGGAAGCGGATCGGCTCTCAAACTATTTTCGCGCAGTCGCCGATAGACATTCTCCACATCAATGATTGCGTCATCTACAACTTCTCCAATAGCAATTGCCAGTCCCCCAAGAGTCATTGTATTAATGGTGCCGCCCTGCAATTTGAGTGCAATTACTGCGGCAAGTAAAGAAAGCGGTATTGCTGTGAGACTGATCAGCATTGTCCGCCAGTTTTGAAGGAAAATAAATAGGACCAAAATTACAAGAAGCGCGCCGAATAACAGAGCTTCTAGCATGTTGTGGATAGCAGTTTCGATGAAGTCAGACTGACGAAATGTGTAGACGATCTGCACATCGGCAGGCATGCTTGCTTTCAGCGAATCAAGCGTTTTCTCAAGTGCAAGCGTTGTCTTCAGTGTGTTTGCCCAGGGCTGCTTCGTCACGCTGAGAATCACGCCCGGTTTCCCGTTGATTATGCCATCGCCAGTTTTGAAGGCAGGACCGATCTGTATAGTGGCGATGTTGGCCAGAAGAATAGGTACACCATCACGAGAGGTGATCACAGTTTTCTTGAGATCGTCCAGGGTCTTGACGCGCCCTAAGCCTCGTATCAAGTATTCGTTATCAGCGGTCCGCAAAAAACCGCCCGGCACGTTCATATTGCTTCCGCGCGCGGCAGCAAGTACTTGATCGAGTGAGAGATTGTAGTCTTTTAAAGACTTTGGTTCGACCAGAATCTGATACTGCTTCTCTTCTCCTCCGTAAAGCACCACGTTTGCCACGCCAGGTACTGACATGAGTCGGCGTCTCACGTTCCAGGTCGCAATGATGTGGAGATCCATGAGAGTTGTTGAGCCGGTTGGTATCATCCCGATTCGTATAGTGTCGCCTACAGCAGTTGTGATCGGCATGAGCACTGGCTGCTCGACTGTGGAAGGCAATCGATTGCGAACACCTTGAATGCGTTCGGCAACGAGTTGACGTGCCGTGAAAACATTGGTTCCATCTTCGAAAATCAATGTGACGACAGAAAGGCCAGTAGTCGATATTGACCGTACCAACTGAACATTAGGAGTGCCATTTAGTGATGTCTCCAGAGGCAAAGTAATGAGAGTTTCAACTTCCTCTGGAGCAAATCCAGGAGCGTCAGTCTGCACAATTACCTGCACAGGGGCAAAGTCAGGGAACACATCAATAGGTAATTGCACGGCAACAACCAGACCGTATACGGTGAGAACGATGGCTACGATTGCCACTAGCCATCTATGCGTTATCGACCAGAGGATCAAATTATTCATGGGAGCCGACCTTCGGTTTCGCTGACTCAATGCGACTGCGCCCTTTCAGGAAACCAGCTATCCACGCAAATACCAAACCGATAACTATGCCGCCGGCCAGTACAAGCAGAATCAGCCATTGGTCCATGCTCGTGTTCTTTGGTGCTTCATCCTTGTGGACGACTTCAGGTATAGAAGTTGGTTCCGATCCTGTGCTTTTGGCTGCGAGCATGGATTGGGCACGCAGCTGAGGTGCTCCATTGACGACTACCTGATCGCCTTCATACAAACCATCCAGGATTTCGACGGTATCTCGAACTTTTGCCCCAAGTCGGACAGCCACTGCCTGAAAGTCGTCACCGTACTTAACGTAAACGAAGGAGCGACCGCTGTCTTCAACGATTGCTTCGGAGGGAACAACGATTGCATTTACTTGCTGCTTGCCGGTAACGATGCTGGCAGTTACAAACATCTCGGGTCGTAAAATGCCTTTCGGATTACTTGCCACAACCCGAACATGTACAGTTCGTGCCGAAGGTTCCACAACAGAAGCAATTGAGGAAATGTTCCCTGTAGTTTCTGGTCCGACCGGGCTGTGTATGCGAACTTGCTGTCCAAGCTTTATTCGAGACAACTGGTCCGGGTGGATATCTAGAGAAATCCAGATGGGGCTGAGATTTACAATTGAGAGCAACTTGCGCGTGTTGTCGACGCTCTCACCCTGTGTGACATCACGAGAAAAAACAGTACCTGTCGCAGGTGAAAAAATGGGAATCTCTGCCAAGATTTGTCCCTTTCCCAGCGACTTATCGATTTGTGCGCTCGGCACACCGAGAATGCTTAGTCGTCTTTTGGTTGCGGCGGTAACAGTATTTCGCCTTGATTCAAGAGCCGCAATGTTCTGTGAAAGTTGTTTTCTTGTCCCTTCAAGGCGTGCCTTTGCAACGTCGAGTGCATGCAAGGCCTCTACGTAATTCTTTCTTGCCGTGATGCCTTCTGCCAGCAGTTTGTGCTCGCGCTCAACGTCAGACGTGAAGTGAGCAACATCCTTTGTTTGAATCTGAATGTCGTTCTGCGCTTGTACTCTGGCCTTTGTGATATCAGCCTGGAGTGCGGCTCGCTGGTCAAGCAATTCCGTGATGACAGTGGCAACATCCGCACTGTATAAGACGGCCAACAGCTGTCCCTTTCGCACGTTAGCGCCTTCCTGAACATCTATACGAGAGATGATTCCCGACACAGGGCTGGTCACAAAGTTGAGCCTGTGGTCGGCAGGCTCTACTTTGCCAGTTATCTCAAGTGTGGTTTGCAGGCGCTCACGATGCACAGGCGCCGTTTTGAGTCCGATTGCCGCTTGACCCTCTGGTGCAATATGCACCTTTTGATTGGTTGCGACCATCGCATCCTTGTTAGCAAACGCTTTGTCGTGTCCTTCGTGCGCTTGCAGTGCAAGCGCTTGGAGTGCCAGAAATACCAGAACGATTGCTTTCTTCATCAGGTGTTACCAAAGAAGGAACTAAAACACGCGAAGAGACCAGAGTT
>CAYTDR010000679.1:0-4982 GCA_964436185.1 uncultured Candidatus Obscuribacterales bacterium
ACAGAAATAACTTGCACAAAGCGAGGGCTGCTAAAACGGCTACAACAACGAAAACTAGCACGATCAAAATTGCCGCACTTTTAGTGGATCGAGATTCTCCTATTTCGTTTGCGTCTATCACAATCCTTGTCTCCGTAAGCAGGAGCTACTATCCACTCTACCTGCGGATGATCAGCTTGTCCATAGTAGGAGCTTACGGTCATTTCAGCTCTTCATCACAAAAATGGCTATTCATAACAACACCAGCCCAAACCATAGTGCGAACCGTTGGGACGATTCACCATAAGCGGTGGCAAGGGTGCCAGCATAGCTTGATACGAAGCATTAGAGATTGGTGATGGACATCGCGACCCATCCAGGGCAGTCATAAACATGACCATATCCACCGATGATGCCAACCAGTTGCCGAACCCCGGCTGCAGCGGAACATTGCGAAGACCTGGTGGTACTTGTCGCGGTGGCCGTCCCTTATATTGGGCAGCTTCACCGGTACGATACTGCCGATGCTCGTCTTGCATGTCGTCGATACCAATACCAGCAAGGACACCCTTCATGTACTCGCCATACCGCTGTCATGAAACGTATTCACTTCCGCGTCCGGCGGTTCGATCGGCTCGTCAGGAATATCTTGTGCATAAACTGCAAGGGTCGACATCCACAACAAGAACCCACTGACGATCAGGCATGAAGCGCCGAAACGCCTCAAACCGCCATACCTACGATACGGTCCGAGCTCGAGCTGACAGCGAAACGTCATCCTCAAACACCGTTGCGATTACACTTCGCCCTGTTAGTCCTTAGCCGTCGATTCAGATTTTGCCACAACATTGTCAACGATTCCGTACTCTTTGGCTTCTTGCGCGGTCATGATGTAGTCGCGGTCAGTGTCTTTTTCAATCTGCTTGACTGGTTGTCCGGTGTGCATAGCCATTAGCTCGTTGAGCTGATGCTTCGTCTTTATGACATCCTTGGCGAAGATATCGATGTCAGTCGCTTGAGCCCTGCGAATGCCGGCAAGCGGCTGATGAATGAGCACACGCGCGTGGGGCAAAATCGAACGCTTACCCTTAGTGCCGGCAGCCAACAGGAAGGCTGCAAAACTCGCAGCTTGACCCAGGCAGATTGTCATGACAGGGCTGCGAATCAGCATCATCGTGTCATATATTGAAAAGCCTGCGGATATGTCGCCACCGGGCGAGTTGATGTAAAGGCGAATGTCTTTTTCCGGATCTTCAGCCTCGAGAAACAACAACTGTGCGACTATCGAATTGGCGACATCATCTTCAATCTCGGAGCCTAGAAAAATGATGCGCTCGCGCAAAAGTCTCGAATAAACATCAAAGGCGCGGTCTCCTCTTGCAGTCTCTTCAATGACCATTGGATGAAACATAAGGGGATTGTTCGAATTGAATGAATTATTAGTCATTTTTCACTACCAGAAGGGGCTAATCTCGCGCGAAGACTCGCAGCACGATGTTTGGTAAGACGCGCTTATAAAAGGATACTTGGATCGAGGCAAGAATTCCAGATGTCCACATGAAACAAGTGTAGGGGCATTGTTTTCGAACGTCCTTTACCTGTCGTCTGCTCGCCGACCAAAAATGGCAGCGGTTTGCTCCTCCGTCTTGATCTCCAGGCCGCATGCCAGTCGGCGAAAGTCGCTCCACGCATTCATCGCCGCAATCAAGCGTAAATCAGGTCCCATGCGGCACCGAGCTCTGCCACCGTGCTTGTGCTTCATTATTGACGAACTAACTTCCGTCATTTAATGGGTCTGTCGTGCGGAAGGTCACCCTGGTCCAGAATTAAGACCGATAGTCCGTCAGCTCAATTTTCCATCCGAATCTGAACAAATGGCAGGCGGAATGGACCATTCGCTCAGTCAAGCACCGGAACTAACGTTTTCTTCGTGGAATCACGATTTTCCCAATCGGGGTTAATGTGTATTATCGTGCCATGAAAAACGCCGCCTCTCTAGCAGTAATATGCCTTACCTTCGCCCTCATCTCAAGCGCATGGGTCTGTGAAAGAATTTCCGACTTTCTTCAAACCCAAGGCTTCCAACTGAGCATTTCAGGGGACGAAAATGGCGCGGTAGGATTTTACGACAAAGCCATCGCATTTAATACTGGAAGCTCGTCCGCTTTCCTTAATCGTGGGCAATCAAAACGAGCTATTGGTCAGCTTTCATCAGCTCTCAAAGATCTCGATCACGCCATCAAACTCGGCGGAACTAACGAGTTTCTCTCAGTGGCATTTGCCATTCGTGGCTCAATTAAAGACGAGCTGGGCCAACGAGAGGAAGCAATCGAGGACTTCAACGAAGCGATCGACCTGAATTGTCCGCTGATCGTCAATGTGTTGCACCATCGCGCCGTCGCACGCGAATCTATGGGAGACATTGAGGGCGCATTAAACGACTTCGATCAATGCATGAATCTTGAACCCTCTGACTCCGGATTGCTATTGGATCGAGGCCGTGCGCGATTCAAACTGGGCGATAGAAGTGGTGCGATCGCCGATCTGAAAAAGTTACTCGACAAGACTGATCCTGCAGAAAAAGCAGATATCGAAGGTCTTTTAAACGACATCAAAGGTTCAGCCTGCTCTGATTCCAGCGAAAATTCCCAACAGACGAAGTGCCCAGCGACCTCGGAAGGTCCAATCTGTTAACTGCTGTCTCAATCCTTTCCTCTGTATTGAAAGAACAGATCGTCCTCCGCCATCAGCTCACCAAGGCAAAATCTGTAGGTTATGAAACCGGATCCAAACCCCTCCGGTGATTTGAAGACCGACGTGTCGAGTACGCCCTTAACGGTTTCATGTGGCTTGAGTTGTGTCGCACGAATATCTGCTGCGAATGGTTTAGATGAAGGGAAGAAGCAAAACTTTCGATCGTCGCGCCGGATCAGAAATACGCTATCATGCCAAAGAATGTTCGAGCCATCGAATAACAACGCAGGAACAATCTTTACACTGTCGGACTTATTTGTCACTGCGATTTCGAATTTGGCAATCTCCGAGGGAATCTCCCGCGGAGGTGCATCGGTTTTGTGAGTGCAACAGTCATGACGGGAGGCATCATAGCTCTCTTTAGACTGCAAGCGTGTCACAGAAAGCATAATATCATTACCGGCAAGAAGTGCAGGACGCTTCGTCTTGTCACACTGCGGCGCTTCCACGGGTGGCATTTCCGAATAAGCAATTCCTGCCTTTTGGTATTGCCATGGTGACTCCAGCTTGCCATCGCTCAAGTACCAGCCGACAGGAAGCGAAACAGCCTTTTCTGCCTGCTCCTTCAGCTCCGGAGTGAGTGGAAGCAACACCGAAGCATTGGAGAATCGCCGATACGAACGCACCGCTACCAGGGCAGGACCATTACATGTTTTGACCAAGGTGTTCGGTGGCGTCAGTTTCGTGGGACCGTCGTACATTGATCCACCGGCTGGTATTATCAACGATTCGCCATACGAGTATCCAACGACTGACGGAAGCGCACCAGCACGCAAGAATTTAACTCCCTTGAAGGTAACATGTCCTTGATAGACCGGCGGATAGCTGTCCAAAGTCATGTCGTAGACAATGTTGGCACTATCCACGGTGAATACTATGTCAGCTTCATTCAACTTATACCAGATTTCGGCAGCTGCAATTGGACTAACCTGCGCTCGCACGAGGCATTGAAAACCGACCAAGATGATGATTGAAAACAAAATCACGATCGCTTTTCGCATGTCTGAAATCTCGGAAGAACAATGCCGTCTATTATAGTGCTAAATAGCCGGCATTGCTCAGTCCCTCACGGTCATTCGGCAACTTCCACTCCAATTTCAGCTGTTGACTCTCCGACTCCTACCCACGTACTCGTTTTTTCGTACCAAGGCTTGCCACCGATAATCGAGCTCATTCTGGACCCTTCAAGATCGACGACGGTCTTCAGGTCAGCAATCGCTCGTCCAGTTTTTGCGGTTCTCTTGGCTCCCATTCGATTGGCACCATCGGTTTGCTGTTGATTATTGTGTGTCATTTTGGTTTGCATTTAACTCCTTCAAAACCTCTGTACTCACAATCTATGCATCCCCCGTGGAGAGAACGTGAGTAATGAGAAAACCTTTCTCAACGGCTCAGCAGTCTCTATGAAAGAATATATTTGGTTCCGTCGGGACATCGAAGCCCGTCGTAACGGTGGCTCTTCTGTGGAGTAACTTAAATGACACGTGCGCGAGCGATTTCAGGGATGGTTCTAGGTATTTGTGCGACTGCGGCTTCATCAGCAGCTCTAGCCGCTGATTCGAGTCTGACAAAAGCAGAGCTGGCTTCGGTAAAAGGACAGGTAGGTGTCGCTGTCGTCGATAAAAGCAGGGACAAACATTTCTGGCTGAACCAGGCCAAGGGATTTCCCATGCAAAGCGTTTGCAAATTACCTGTGTCTATAGCGATTCTCAAATTGGTCGACCAGGGAAAGCTGAAAGTCGATGAAGTCATAACTATCAAGAGGCAAGATCTGGTGCCTTACCACAGCCCATTGAAAGAAGAGATCAAGGGACAGAGCACGGACTTCACGATCAGAAAACTGGTCTCCTACGCTATACGCGAAAGTGATAATACCGCCTGTGATACCTTGATTGCCAAAGCCGGCGGTACAAGTTCGGTTACTCGACTCTTGACTCAGGCTGGTGTCAAAGGAGTCCGAGTCGACAGGCCTGAGGGTCGCCTACAACCGGACAGCGCCAAAATAGAGGAATACCTTTTGGATCCCAGAGATACGGCAACACCGGAAGGAGCCGTCGATATGCTAGACAAGCTCTATACAGGAAAGCTGCTATCAAAGAGTTCAACGGCTATCATTTTGGAAGATCTTTTTGCTTGCAACACCGGACCTAATCGGATTCGTGCCGGACTGCCGAAGGGATGGAAGCTGGCTCATAAAACCGGTACTGGTGCCGATGCAATACCGGATATTCTTTCTTACGACCAATTTG
>CAYTDR010000680.1:0-4977 GCA_964436185.1 uncultured Candidatus Obscuribacterales bacterium
GTTCTTTTCAACATCGAGTACCAGGACAAAATGCTCGACTCTCTGTCAACAGCAGCCAACAATTGCGGACACTTGCTATCGATTTCGCGCATCAAAGTTTTGTTGATTCTCAGATAGACACAGTCGTCAGAAGCGCGAAACATCGGCTTCAACTGTTCCGACGCAGTTAGCATTGCGCTGCTCCAAAATGAGCCAGCACTTTTATAGTTGCATAGCGTAGACTCGCGCCTCTGTCCATCCAGCAGCAGAAGGCGAACACTACCGGCAACCAGAACAGCGAATACTTCGTCCGGCTCACTGCTTACAATCTCACCGAGCGGTCGTTGCACCACTTCCGCAGCAGACATCAACCAGTCGAACTGGGTATCCGTCATAAGCGCCATCAACTGAGTCCATCTCAGTCGGTCCCTGGTGTTGGTGTCCAATGCACTATTCATCTTTTTAAACAGGTGTTTGGCACGGCAGAGTCTATTTCGCGCGTTTGAGCTGGAACTGTAAGGGACGAACGTATTCTAGATTATTTCACCGACAACCGGAACAGTTTCGTTCCAGCGTATAATCGTGAGGATGATTGGCAGCACAGCGCAGTCGTTGTCATGTTATCGACAGGAAAAGGTATATGCAATCAGTTGACGGCTTCAGCCTGGATGAAGATCGATCGGCCCGAGCTCAAACCGAGGCGATCATCGCCACAGTCGACGATCGTCCGATCTCGATCGACTATCTATTCCAGTTTCTCCGCCTCACTCTCAACTGGACAATTGTTGACAGTTTGATGGAGCGAACGCTCATTGAGAAAGCGTTCGCAGAGAACGGAATAAGTGTTCCTGAAGAAGAGTTGATTGCTTTCGTCGAAAAGTACCGAGCAGACCGAGGTCTTCTAACGGCAGCGGAAACGGAGAAATGGTTGGAGGACAACAAGCTAACGGCTGATGAGCTGTATGATCTTTGCGAGTTCGAACTAAAAGAAGAACAACTTAAAAATAGTCTCTTCACTGATGATGACATCCGTGCACGCTTTGTTCTGTCTCGTGGCGACTTCGAGACCGTCGAGCTCTATCAAATAGTAATCGGAAAAGAGTCAAAGGCAAAAGAGATCGCGGCTCTCATTCATGACGGAAAAAGTTTTTTCGAGCTGGCCCGTCAACATAGCGAGGAGGACGCTACGCGTAAGGTCTGCGGATATACCGGTAAAGTTGTTCGTACCTCGATTCGGCCAGAGTTGGAATCGAGGATATACGGAGCATCAGAAGGTGACATCATTGGTCCCATAAAGAGCCTCGGTAGCCACCACATTGTTCTAGTCGAAAAGTTTCATCATGCTGAATTTACTCCCCAAATCCAGGAAGAGATTCGTGCAATCCTGTATCGAGGATGGAGGCAGGAACGTCTGCAGATGGCCGATGTCGACCTATCAGTTTAGTGCCGAAACACTCCTCCAATACAAGAAGCCGCATTGACAGCGGCTCCTCGTAACTCTCTCATTTTTAACTTAGACTTTGAGTTCAGCATCGCTGCCTATAAGGCAATGACACTGTCAATCTCTTCCTCGTAGACACACTTTCCCTTCGCCCTGTTTTCGCCATCCCTTTCGTTCATCACTCGATTCCGTTCAGCTCGTATCTTTGTTTTCCCAAACAAGTATAAGGAAAGTGTGAGGATGAACCTTTCGCGATCAAGGGAAAGCTCCCGGTGCTCGCAGATGCGAATTTTAAAAAATCGAGAGTTAGAACGCAGCAAAGATGGCAGATTTATGCCAGTGAGCTTACAATCCGCGCTCGATTGATTACAATTGTTTGTTGTAGCAAGTCGAAGGAACAACCAATCCGAACTGAAGAGACGCCGGACAAAGTCTTCGCCATTTCACCCAGCTATGGCGACAATCAGTCCGTAGACCGAATCATTACCGATCTAGCGGTAGAACGCTTTGAGCTTCCGGTCAGGAGAGCGAGGAACGTCGGTTATGTGTTAGGCGGTTTCTTACTGCTAATTTTCATCTGGTCGGCATTCGCTCCGGTAAATGTCATAGCAAAAGGTCCAGGGCAGCTTCAGCCCTATGGCAGACCGAAACTCGTACAATCGCAACTTGATGGGCAGATCAATCAGCTCAGTGTCAGAGAAGGCAGTCATGTCAAGAAAGGCGATCCGCTTGTGACGCTTGACTCGGCAATCTTTCACGAACAGCTCGATGAAGCTCAGATGAAGCTCAAGACTGGTCAAACGAAACTCGAACAGATCAAACAGGCAAAAGAAGCACTCAGCAAAGTGATCAAAGATCCGGCGGTACTTCCTGTGACCGTCATGGACCTGGGCGATGTAGCGGACGTAGTCAATCAGGTCTACATCAGCCACAAACAATTGGACGAGAGCAAATATGACGCCGCTATCGGTAGTGGCAAGCAGGCGGACGATAACACCTCTGAAATGACCGACCTGAAAAATATGAAAACGCAGCTCACCAGCGAAAGCTCTGAGAATCTTCGCCAGGTTGCGCTACAGAAACAGCAATTGAAGGATGGCGAAGCACAGAAGCAAGCGGAGATAAGCGGACTCGTAGAACAGATTTCCTCGCACAAAGAGATGCTCAAAGAGCTACAGGAAATGCTTGCTATCGCTAAAGAACAACAAAAAGACTATGCGGACGTGCTCGATCTAGGAGTCTCGCGAGTTCAGTATCTCAACATCAGTGAAAAGGTAGCAGAGAACGCACGAAAGGTGCGAAGCGAAAAAACTACCATCCTCGAGCTCGAGAATCGTCTAAAAGTGGCGAAGTTGGAGCTCCCTCGATGGAAAGCGGAAAGTCAATCGAAACTGTCGGGACTGGCAGCAGGTCTCGAACAGGTTCGCGCCAACATAGAAGACGTCAACGTGAGAATGCGAAAAAACAAACGAGAGCTGAACACGGAAGAGAGTACTTACGGCGCCGCGCTCGAGAAGGCGAAAGCGGCCCTGGCGCGCCAGACCGGTGAGTTTGAAAGTCAATCCGCACAAGTAAAGGCACTAGAGGACACAGTCAAAATATCGTCCAAGAACATGGACAAGTCCATCATCCGGGCGCCCTTGACTGGCGTCGTTTCCGGTCTTCTAGTAAGAGGTGCAGGAGAGGTAGTTAAACCGGGTCAGGAGTTGATGAAGCTTCTCCCCGATCAAACCGAACTCGTGGTGGCGGCACGTATACCTAATAGAGACATAGGATTTGTCAGCGTTGGACAGGACGTCAAAATCAAGCTGGATGCATTTCCGTTCCAGGATTTCGGTGTTTTGCCTGGAAAAGTGAGCGATATCGAAAGATACCCGGAGAAGGATGAAACTCGTGGTTATGCATACACAGTCTGGATCCGACCTCAACAAACGCACATAACGGCTTCGGGTAAGCGACTTCCGCTAAGAAGCGGTCTTTCAGGAGATTGCGAGATCGTCGTGCGAAGGGTTTCTGTGTTGCGAGCATTGCTGAGCCCGATTGCAAAACTAAGCGACGTCAGTATGAAAGACTGAATCGCAACTCGTACTTTCTTTCCAGCTGAAAAACGAACTGCGCACTGGCTGCGGGCAAACTGACTAGTTTGCTTTCGAGGGCGCAGATGACGAATGTCGACGTCCCACCATTTCGGCTCGTGAGACCGCGTGCTCGATAACTGTCATCGCTGCAGGATTAACTGGCTCCATGCGCAAGGAGAGCCTGGCTATGGAGACGGCTTTCTCATCCTCACCAAATGCGGTGTAAAGTTCGGCTATGTGGGACAAAGAAAGTGCATCGAGCGGACGGCATTCGAGAGCGGATCGGAGATTGTCTCGCGCAGCATCAATTCGTTTCGTTCCGATGTTGACCTGGCACGCTTTGATGTATACCCACGGGTTGTACGGCATCAAGCGAATCGCTCGCTTTAGAATCATTCTTGCCTCTTCGAATCTTTTCTCGGCGATATAAACATCTGCCATCACCAGTAGTGAGTCGACATTCTGAGCGCGCTTCAAGGCCATTTCAGCCAACTCCGCAGCCTTAGCTTCCTCACTCAGGGCAAGAAAAATCTCCGCTCCGACCAACAACCGATAGTAAAGGTTCTCGCCTCGAGTCAGTTTCTCAGGTTCGATTGGTAACCTGGAGATTATTCGAGAGGCTTCAATTGGCCTGCCTTGCAGTAGTTTGGCATGGGCGAACAGACATGTGGCCATATACGATTCTGCATTCCAGTCGCCTTGATTCAGGGTGAGAACCAATCTGGCATCTTGCAACGCTTCTTTGAGGTGACCGGTTCGAATATTCAAATCCGACCGGTTAAGCAGCGCGGTCGTGTTGAGTGGAGCCAGGTTCAAGGAACTGTTGACGAGTGCCTCCGCGCGAGGGAAATCCCTTTGTTGCAGACTCACATAAGCAAGGGAGACCTTTGCTTCCACATAATCAGGTTTCCAAAAGAGCGCTCTGATCCAATGATCGCGAGCTTGTGCGAACTCGCCGAGATTGAACTCCGCTCCTGCAAGGCCGTGCCACGCCGGTGCAAAGCTGGGCTCGATGGCAACAGCCATCTTGAAGTCTCGGACAGCACCACGAAAGTCTCGGTGTCTGTAACACTTCAGTCCATCATTATATGAATAAAGGACGATTGTACGTCGTCCCAGGAACATGCTGATGCCTACTGCGATTAAGATGGAAACAAAGACACGTTGCCAATTCATTAGGTGATAGGTTTTGCGAACCGACGCCATGATCTCGTCGGACCTTGGCTTGCCACGATCACGCCGAGGAGATTGCGTGCCATCATTTATGGTGCGCGCACCACTGACTGCCTGGTCCGGCTCAAGTGGACCGGCTATGCTATCAGCAATGGAGCCGACTCCATCAACTTCCGCCTTTGCCGTCTCTGCGGTCTTGCGTCCGTCCGCTTGTCGAAGCTTTTTATCCGCCGGCGCGATCAAAATCATCGCCGGGACCCTGCCTTCACCCTGCGTGGCGGCAGTGTTACTCACACCATATTGAGC
>CAYTDR010000681.1:0-4972 GCA_964436185.1 uncultured Candidatus Obscuribacterales bacterium
ATTGGCGAACGACAGCTTATGGCTTTGTATTCGTTCCGCAGGCAGCATTCGCGCCTGCGCTCTGACCTCATTGGCGTCGCGTCAAAGCGATCTAGCCATTGCCACAACGAAAGGCCTACCATGAATTTCTTAACCAGGTTCTTCTTCACTCGCGAAGAGGAGGTTTCGACCCTCAAGACGGTCGGGCTGACGCTCCTCTACTTCTTCGTGCTGATCGGGCTCAAGATCGCCTTGCTGTGGCTCAGTCCTGAACAGTCGGAGAAGGCCGCCAACAGCGACACCATCGACGAGATTTTGACGAAGCAAGGCATTCTTGGAGTTGCCCTGCTTGTCGCCGTCGTCGGTCCGATTGTCGAAGAGGTGCTTTTCCGCGGAGTGATCTACAACTTCTTCTTCAAGGTCGTGGACCACGCCCTGGAGATTTTCACGGAGATCCATTACCAGACGGCCGAAACGGTTGCCTTCATCGTCGCGGCGATCGTCTCTTCCGTGCTGTTCGGTTTAGTCCACGAGGAGACGACCTGGACGTTGTTCCTCATGCACACAATGAGCGGGCTGTTCCTCGCCCACGTCTACTTCAAGACGCGCAACCTCCTGGCTCCGATCGGCGTGCATATGCTTAACAACGCTGTGCCGGTTCTGATCATGTACATGACCCTGCCCGGCTAAGCATCGAAATCGGCTCGGCTGTTGTCGGCAAGACGCGGGTGCTCCCGGGGTCTATCCCCGTGAGCATCCGCCTGTGGGCTGACGTCGATACCACGGTGCGATTCTGATCAATCCTCGCCCGGCAATACGGTGGAGGATATCGACCAGTGGCTCCGTTGCCAACGACTTAGACGGGACTGATGGCTAACATCGGAGCCTGTTTCAGAAACTTCCCTCTACCCTCTGTGAGAATGAACATGCGCTGGTTGCAAGTACTCGAGCTGCGGATGGCCATCGGCACCCTGATCGGCATCATGGCAGTCCTCTTCGGCGGGCTGATCGTGGGAGATGTTCCTCCCCTCCTGTCGCTGGCGTTCTTCCTCGGCGCGGCGCTCGGCAGCATCGGCGGGTTCGTCTATACGGCGGTCGTCTACTGGCCCCAGATCGACAACTTCCTGCACGGGTCGGAGACGACGGTCGGTTAAGACCAGGCCCAAAGCTTGAGCTGGATGTGATGGCAGCAATTGTGTGCCACTGGATATGGTGATACTTCCAAGCGCGAGCGTAGAGCCACCAGCACTCCCTGCTGATGGCTCTATGCCTCTTGCTTATCACCAGGAATGCGTATCGCGAATCCACTCACAAGTGGTGCCGCGATTCCAATTTTTATTTGGTCCACACGCGAGGTAGACTACATGACGATTACGTTTGACACGCTGGATGCAACTGTTGAAAGCCTCTTCCCTCCCGCGGCTGAAAGGGCCAAGCACAAGATAAACGAGCTGGTGGCTGCCGCTCTGCTCAAGGTCCAGCCGCAGGTGGCGGTCCTGAAAGAGCGGTTGCGTGAGGCTCGTGGGCTGAGGGAACTGCAGCGGAGGGACACTCAGCGGCGGTATCAGTTTCTCTTGCGCGAGGTTCGCAAGAGCGGTGGTGCGACGTTGCGGTCGACTCGCCAGGAGTTCCGCCCCAAGCTTCGCGGCTTGGTCTTGTTCTGGGAAACCTCGGATCTGCGTCAGGAGCAACTGACCGCCTATCGCGCGGGAATCGAGGCTGAGATTGCCTTGCTGGAAGAAGCGATCGGTGTTGTGGTCGAAGAATACGACCGCGAGGTTGGGCCGGTGGAAAGCGAGATTCGCGGTGCAGAAGCGGCGATGCGTGAAGGGCTGCAAGCTGCGTACCGGACGGCCCGCGATGCCGCCGACAAGGCCTTCCATGACGCCATAGGGGAAAGCCCGAGCCGAATGGAGTCTGCCGGTGCCGTCTATTCGGCTACCGAGAGCACGGCGCTGAGGGTGCTCGAGGAGAGCGAGAGCGACCTGACAGGCATCATGCACACCATCACTCGCGCCCGAGTGGCAGTCGAAAACGCTGCCTACTGGGGTCCCATCGGGCTGACCAATCCGGTGAAGGATATGTAGCCCGAGGAGTCCTGCTGGCAGGGCTCCCATCGGCATGAGAAACCTCCTCCGCAGGGCTGACTGCAGCGGACCACGCTGCCAGCCCTGCGGAGGCGTGGGGTCGATAGAATCAGGACCTCGAAACCCTGATTTTATCGACCTCTTCGTTTGAACTGAAGAAACTATAAACGATAGTTGACCGGGCCGCCGGCCAAAAGAAAAAGGCTGTGGAAAAGCGGCGATAGGTTGGTTCACGCGATGGCGGTAAAAAATTGAGGAGACGACACGCGAGTTATGTGTGTCGTCTCCTCGATTGGAACAAGCATCGACGGCTGTGTATCTCAACTCTTGCGGCGACGCGGGCGCTCGACCTTGACGCCGCGCTCACGCACGCCCCAGCTGACAGGCTCCAGGCTAGCCTCATGCCGAAGCACAAGTTTTTCCTGACGCACCTGCTCATTAATTCGCTTCTCCAGCGCAATCTCATACGCACTCGAGGCCTTCATTCCTGTTTCCATCTGACGACGCTCTTCCAGAGCGTGATAGAGCGCGAAGTACGTATGCTCCGACGACATCGCCGAGTCGAGCCAAATCTCGTTTTCGGGAATGTACTCGTTCATCAAGTCATGGGTCGAGAAGCAGAAGTCGGGGTGAAGCGTTTTGCGCACCAATGGACCGTCAACGATCCACACTCTCAATTTGCCGATCTTCTTGAACGGCATGCGGTAGACCTGAGCGATCTCGTCGGTCATGTCCCTACCGCGCTTGTTGGCCTTGCGCTCATCGGACAAGCGCATCTTCAACTCGAGGTCCAAGCCGTGCTGGTGCGCGTTGTTGTAGGAAAGCCCTTGCTCCGCCATGAACTTGCGCTCAATCAGCTCGTGAGCGATCGTGTACTCGAGCTCTTCCACGCCGATGCGATTGTCGATCCAGATATCTTGCGGCGGGTTGAAACGATAGCGCTGATCGTTTCCACCCATCACGAATGCGGGGTAAACAAAGCGAGCCACCTTTTCGCCGTCAACGATCCAGATCGGCTGTCCCTGACGCTTACCCAAGTAGACCTTGTAGTAACCCTCCAGAGGCAGACGACCACCCGTTTTGTGCAAAAGCTCGCAGAAGACTTTGTTCTTCTTGAGAGTCATTAGACAATCCTCCAGGCATGGGGCCCTGTTCTCCTTTTTCCAGGTCGAATAACGATTCCCAGGTGTCGGTAGAACTCGCGCTCGCCCGTTCCTTCATTCTCCTGCCACCGCTTGTTGAGTTCCTCCCAGGAGAGGAAGCCGCGGCTGCCGGTGATACTGGGATCCATGAAGTAGAAGCAGTCCTCATCGTCGTAGCCGACGGCATCGATGTAGTGTCCATCCGTATCCATATCCGGATTGTCGTACTCGGATTCATCCAGCGCGTACGCTTGCATCGAGAGCATGACAGGAATGCGTTGGTCCAACAGCTTCTTGAGTCGACGTTTAGTCATGCCGATCTCGACCTTAGCGTTGAGACCGAGCCTGTTGGCGTATTCAACGATGCGCTTGTAGTACGTGCCGCCGTCCGGGTTTGTGCCCATCTCGGCCTTGTACTCTTCGATATCGGTCGGACCGGCATTGTAGTGCAGAGCGATCGACATAAAGGCTCCAGCACCGCACGAGTAATTGTCGCGCTGCTGGACCGCGGGCAGGTCGATCTTGATCGACCCAGCCTTTATTCTTCGGGGATTTACTTGCCGGACTAGCGACCGCTCGATCTTGCGCGACTCCGCATTCGCTTTCCGGGAAGCACGCTGCTTAACTGAGGCCCGGTCGATCCTCTTCGACCCCGCCTTATCGGTATGGGATTTCATATTCAGTTCCTTGTTAGTACTTTATCCCAGGCTTAACGCCTTCCCGTTGGCGCGCAGGATCTTGGCGCAACGGTCGATGGGAAGAGCATGAACAACATAATCATCACGCCCGATGGTCGTCTCGGCAGCGAACAGACAGTTGAGCACTGCCTCTTCGGTAGCGTCGGCGGTGGCATCGAAAAGCGGATCAATTTCGGAAAGGTTGAGTTCCGGAAGCATAAACGAACGGCCAGCCTCGTCGCGCTTGACTCGGCGTGAGGTAGAGAAGGCGACCACGAAGTCACCGCTGCCATTGTGTGCATTGGCCCCGCTGCGAGCCAGACCCATGACTGCCCGCCGTGACAGACGATCCAGTTGGAGCGGCGTGCAGGGAGCATCGGTGGCGACGACGATGCAGATGGAACCGTCCTTGTAGGCAGACGGCATCAGATCGGTAATCTCAGCACCGACTGCAACGCCGTCGACTCTCAACTGCTTGCGTGCGCCGTGATTGCTGTTGACCAGCACTCCGACGGTATAGCCACCCTGGTCAGCCGGCAGTACTCGAGATGAGGTGCCGATGCCACCTTTGAACCGATAGCAAGTCATGCCCGTTCCAGCGCCGACACCACCTTCTGCCACCGGACCTGATGCGGCAATGTTGAGCGCCTTGACCGCATGGGAATCTTTTACGTGCCGTCCACGCGTGTCGTTGAGGGCGCTGTCGTCGCATTCTCCGACCACCGGAAGATAAGTGTCTTCGGTGTCACCGATGAGCGGGTTGCGTTCCAGCATCCAGGTGATAGCACCGTTGGCGACGTTGTGGACCGAAAGCGTATTGGTGAGAAGAATTGGACCTTCCAGGCAACCGGACTCTCGCAGCCAGGCCAGTCCCGTTACCTCGCCGTTGCCGTTCAGAACGAAGGAACCAGCAGACGGTCGATCTCGGAAGAGGTCGCCTTCATGCGGGATGATTGCTGTTACGCCTGTTCGAACGGGACCTTTACCGGGAACGAGGCTGCCCTTACCTTTCTTCAGCGTGACATGTCCGACGAGAACACCTTTGACGTCCGTGATGGCGTTGAAGCGGCCGGTCGGGGTAGTTCCG
>CAYTDR010000682.1:0-4967 GCA_964436185.1 uncultured Candidatus Obscuribacterales bacterium
CTGCCGTAACTTTAACGGTTAGCTCACCGGACTTGTCGAATCGCTTGTACGCTGATAGACCAGCTCTGGTAACGCAGGCGTCTTGAACCGAGGTGATACCAAAACTGTTGGCTAGTTTTTGAGCTATCCTCAAACCTTCGTCATGTTCTTGTGCGGTTCGCGGTGGTATTAGCTTCGATACCAATGACATTGCTGATTCGCGTAGTGTCCCTGTAGGATTTTTGTTTTCGTCTCTTTCGATCACTCCGCCTTCAGGGTCCGGTGTGCTGCTGGTAATTCCGGCGAGTTCGAGCGCTTTGCTGTTAACCCAGGCCGAGTGATAGTCTTGCGACTCGATATACAAAGGGCGCCGGCGCTCTATGCGGTCCAGATCCTGAGCACGCGGATTGCCATCTTCGAACAGGGGAAGACTCCACCCTGAGCCGCGGACCCACGCCAGGTCAGTGTGTTCTCTGGAATACTTCTCGATTGTCTCAAGGACACTCTCCCTTGATTTGCACTCGTCGAGATTGCACTCCCGCAGATGAATTCCTCCATCTACAAGATGAACATGCGAGTCATGCAATCCAGGCAATGCCATCTTACCAGCCAGATCAATCACCTTAGTGGATGGGCCGACAAACTCTTTCATTTGTAAGGAGCTTCCGAGAGCGACAATTTTTCCGCCCGCAATGGCAACTGCCTCCTTCCAGGTTCGGGCACTATCCATGGTATAGAGAAAGCCGTTTTCGAGGACCAGGTCGGCGTATTGTCCTTCCCTTTCAGACGCGTGTGCTTCAAACGAAGAGAGCAAGCCAATGCCAACGAACAAAACTATGGAACCCAGCAAAGGATGAAGAAAAAAACGAGGCACGATCGCTCTCCTCAGCAGTACAGCCTAAACGCAAGCGACAATTATGGCACATTCACCAATCCTGGTGGATTGTAGGGTATGTCGCTGAGCGATCATGCAGACTCAGCTGGTTATATCTAAGACGGTCACAATTGTGATCGCGTCGTGTTTCTTTCTCGAGCGACAGGTTACTGCAACTTGGAGCAGGTCCGACGACCTTCAAGCTGGCAGACAATATTTATCAGTTTCACTACGCCGATTAAATTCCAGGCAAGACAGAAAATGTGACCATTAACAGATTGATGATGGGGAATAAATAGTGATACTAGACTTGGATTCTAGTGCTTAAAACTACGCGTCTCGGGGCTCTAGCATGACGTCCAATAATGACAAGACTCTGGATGATAAAGTCCGCTTTGATTTACAGACTGCATTCGCCAAAATAATCCTGTCTACCACAGCGGCTTATACCGAAGAGCTCAAGAATAAAAATCTGGAATACGTCAGGCTCTTCGGTGCCGACTCTAAGGAGTTTTATGATTTCCAACGACTGATCACCAGACTTCTCGATAAGAGGGGTTCGTTGTCTCAGTTGGATCACAGAGAGTTTGAAGAAGCTGTAAAATTGCACTTCGAGGACGGATTCTCAAGTAGTGCGCAAGCGCAGGTCGCGTCTCTAATAGGTTCCTCAGTCGGGTCTCCTGCTCAACCGGCACCTCCCAGCGGCGATGATGGATTCAACGATTCCCTTTTTGCAAGCGTCGGGGCGCGCAGCACGATTGAGTATAATCCTGATGCCATACCCCCGCCGGAACCTGAACCGCGGCCGACGTCGCTACCAATTCCTCCTGATGCTGAGATACCATCGTCATACAGACGTGACAGTGACAGCTACTTAGGTCCGAGCATCAACCCGGACCCGGAGATTTTTGGCGAGACGCCACCAAAAGATCCATACGGACGTGGTCAGGAACCTACAACGCACGATGGTTGGGATGCGTTGCAAGGCTCGAGCGACCTTCCCTCAGAGACACCTGGATACGGAGTTTCTCCACAGGCACCTGCGGCAGGCCTGCCAAACGAGGGATTACTTCAATCGCCTGGTCGTGCGTCTCAACCGGATTTCGCTCCAATAGAAGTTCAGGCTCAATACCCGCCGTGGGGTGCCGGACAGTCTCAGGCAGCTCAAATCGCGCATGGCGCGCAGAAACCAGCACCGGTGCCTCCATATCGTGCTCCCCCGCAACAGTCGGCCGAACAGTCGTCAGCCACAGCTCCACCGCTAAACCAGAATGCCGGTCTATCCGCACAGGGAATTCCCATTCCGCCATTAGCTCCGAGCAACTCTGGTGGTTCATATGGTGCGTTTCTCCAGCAAGCGTCTTCGGAAATTCTACCGCAGCAAGCGCTCCCCGAGTCTGCACCGTCTCCTTCCGCTCCCAGCCAAAGTGGCTACAGCAGTTATCTTCAACAGTCAAGTACCGGGAGCCAGCCTCAGCAAGCTTTTCCCGCGCCTCCACAATACCGCCCTGATACCAATCAAAGTGGCTACAGCAGTTATCTTCAACAACAGCCGAGTTCTGTCAAGCAACCTCCGCAAGGGTTTCCCTCGTCTCCACAGGATTCTTCTGATACCAATCAAAGTGGGTACGCCAGTTATCTTCAACAGGCGAGTTCCGGAAAGCAGCCTCCGCAAAGTTTTCCCGCGCCTCCTCCGCTTGCCCCTCCCGTTGCCAATCAGAGTGGAGTTAAACAGGTTCCGCCATTGAGTAGCGGCAGTCAGTAGACACCGGGCTTTCCACTTCCGCCGCAGCTTTCTCCACCGGCAGCGGAACAGAGTGCATATAGTAATTTGGCTCAGCAATCAGATTCTGGGAACTTGCCACAGCAGGGTTTTCCTCAGCCCCCGCAATTTCCTACGCCTGTTGCCAATCAGAGCGGGTATGCGAATTATGTTCAGCCATCGAATACGGTAAATCAGCCTCCTCAAGGTTTCCCGTTACCTCCGCAAATTGCTCCTGGTTTTAATCAGAGCGGAATTGGTCAGGTTCAGCAATCGACTGCAGGTAGCCAACCGTCGCAAGGATTTCCTGTGCCACCTGCTCAATCGCAGGCTTCTCCCGCTGGTTTGCCGAGTCCCCCATTCGGCAGTAGTTACGATCAGCAAGCGAGCACGGGAAATCTCCCTCAGCAATTTCCTGTGCCGCTACCGCAATTTCCTCCTGGTACTACGAATAATGCAGCGTTTCCTGCACCGCCACCGCAATTTCCTTCTGGTGCTGCCCAGAGTGCTTACGGCGGCAACTACGTTCAGCAATCGACCACAGGTCAGCCGCCGCAAGGATTTCCCCCTCCACCTCAGCCGTATCCATCTGGCAGCGCTCCGAGCCCCGCAGTCAATTACGATCAACAATCAAGTTCTGGCAAACTGCCTCAACAAGGATTTCCTGCACCGCCATTCCAGGCTCCGGCAGCGGATTCATATGGTCAGCAGCAAGCCGGATTTCCAGTACAGGGCATTCCACCCTCTCTTCAACATTCGGTCAATCCGCACCAACAGCCAGCCGCAACGCAGCCTGGATTTCCGCAAGAGAACCCTACAGTTCGACCTTTAGACAGTTGGTACTCGCCTGAATCCGAGAATCCACCTCAGAAACCGTCGTTGCGCCGTCTAGATCCGTTCAATAAGAGAACAGATAAGGATGAAGAAACGTAGTCCGCGATGTGTCGAGGCCTATTCTTGACGAGGACTTGATGCAGCGCCTGGCTGTGCTAACCTTCTGTCGAATTCGGATTAATTGCTCCAAAATGGATGCACGTGACACTCTGTTTGACTGCTTCCGTCATCGCCATTTGTGCTGCTGAAATCAGTGATTCCAGGTCTATAGCGTCATTCGGTATGGTTGCAATACCAAAATGAAGCGTGGGATTATGCTGCATTAGATCAGGCAGATACCTTGGAAGATCTGTGACTATGCGATCGACCAGGGCACCACATTGAGTGCTGTCGGCACCAAGTACCACGATGGCAAATGAGTTGTCTCCGAAGTGACCAAGGAGGTCTACTTCCCGTTTGGTCAAATTCAAGAGTGAGAGCAGGTGAACTAAATCCTTGGAGGGAAGGCGATCAAAAGCAGTCGTTTTGACTGAAAAAAGCACCAACGAAAACGTAAGCTGGAATCGATATGCACGCGCAAATTCTCTATAGAGGAAGAACTGAAGTGCGTCGAAAGTCAAAATGCCGCTATCTTCGTTTAGCAGAAGCGAAAGTACGGAACCATACGAAGATTCGCTCATACTCACCGGTCGTTCAGACATGCCGACCTTCGTCCAGACTGTTCCATCGTCAATTGGAGCATCTTCAGTCGGTTTTAGCTGCACTTCTCCGGCGATGCGACCAAGTGCTTCCCATGCGGCTTTGTCTGGAGGCAGTGTCGGATCCCCAGCTTGAATGTCGCTGTCGGTCGGTTGTGCCGGATACTCGCCGGATGTTTGACCGAACCGTGGTATCGATTGAGGCGCGCTGCTTAACTGTCCACGCTGTTCTCCGCCGAATTGTTCAGACGGCATCTGTTGCTGTCCGCCACCCAACTGTTCAAGCGACAGCGGCTGCTGTCCAGCAACGAACTGTTCAGGTGACAGCGGCTGTTGTCCGGCAGCGAATTGCTCCGGTGACAGCGGCTGTTGTCCGGCAGCGAATTGCTCCGGTGACATCGGCTGCTGTCCAGCAGCGAATTGCTCGGGTGAGAGCGGCTGCTGTCCGGCAGCGAATTGCTCAGGTGACAGCGGCTGCTGTCCGGCAGCGAATTGCTCAGGTGACAGCGGCTGCTGCCCAGCGGAATGTTCAGGAGATGGCATTGGCTGCTGTCTACCAGGAAACTGCTCGGGTGATGGAGTTGACTGCTGACTGACACCGAGCTGGAATGGCGGTGGCATTTGTTGGTTTGTTCCGCCGACAGGAAATGGTGGTGGCATCGATTGCCCACTGCCAAACTGGGGCGGTTGTTGTGTTGATGGTGGCACTGCCCGTTGTTCACCGCTTAACGGCACCGGCTGCTGTTGCGAAGTCTGTTGAACTCCTCCAAATTGACCAGGCTGCGCGGGCTGTTTTGCGCTCAACTGCAGCGATGGTGTC
>CAYTDR010000683.1:0-4959 GCA_964436185.1 uncultured Candidatus Obscuribacterales bacterium
ACATTCAAAGGGATCGAACATTGGATCCTAGCTATCGAGATCTAATCGATACGTTTCACGGCGGTATTCCAGTCAAGCAATACATAGAGGGAAAGGGTTCTGAGTATCGCATTGGACGCTTCCTAACAATACTAGATACCAAGTCTCCGCTGACGGGACCGTTTCAACCTCACTTCGATCAATCTGGAATCGATTGCAGAGTTGCACGCAGTATTCTGCTGGTTATTGATTCTGAGAGTGAGGCAAGCAGAGCTTTGTTCTATGGAGAGCGGTTATTGCCCTTTGCAGCACTATTCGCAGGCGAACATCATCCGGATGAAATGTGCTTGGATCGAGCTTACCTGAATTTCTTGTGTTTCGACTACGGTACGAGCAATACCCGTCCGCCTGTCGTAGTCTGGCATGCAGAGAAAGCAGTCGATGCTTATGTGGAGTGGGAAAACGATGGAAGTCCAACCGATGATGCTGATGTTCCAGCGGTTGACTACACTAGCTTCACGGAGCGAATCGCGGATAATTTCGACGAGTTCTTGAAACTCCTGCGATTAGATCCGTAGCTAGGCTTTTGCCTGTACCGCTATCAGTCCATTGCTCAATCTTGGACTCCAGAAGGTTCGAGTGTATCTGCAGAAGAGTTTTTATCCACCCGCTCAATTCCGCTCATGGAAGGGAACCTTGTTCGCCCTGAGGTTAGTGCCAGAAATCTACTGTTATTGGGGTGAACATTGAGCCTGGTACTGCAGGTAAACCAGATAGTCGAGAAAGTTTTTCCGAGTCTTCCGCGGGCAGTGGGGACCCCTTAGGCGATACTTTCATAACACGACCATTTCTGTCTATTTCGATGGACAGTTCATTGGTCCTCGATTTGATCCACTGCGGAAACTGTTTTGATAGCTGTTTTTTGACACGTCTTTCAATTTCCCGCTTGTACGCGATAGCAGTCCACTCAGCGGTCTCGCTGGCAGGAACGGTTGCGCACATGCTGATAAGCACGCTAAAACAGCCATCGTTGTCAGTGTGTTGATGGAGAGATTTGTTTGGAAACCGGTCGAAAGGCACCGAAGACAGAATGGCTACAAGCGCAGATTGAGCCGATGCTGGATCTGCGTCGTCGTCCTCATCTAGGCAAACTTGATCAAGCTCTCCATTAGATCGTACTCTCAGTCCTATTGAAATTCTGCCGAGGGGATGCGACTTGTCCAGGTGCGAGTCAATTTTCGCACGCATGTTTTCCTTGTAAGCGCATCCGGAGCAATCTGGATTTAAATCGGTCCTGGCAAGCGACATGCCGTAACCTCCACCAGAACTGTCATCGAGTTTGGATTGATATTCCATTGCCAGTTTTTGCAGGAGTTCGAATTTGTCTGCTCTTTGTTGCTTTAGATTTACTGATCTCTCCTGAGACAAAGTCGAATTCAATGCCCCAGTCAGTTCTTCGTTGGTAGGATCACTGAGTGCGCAGTATGTGGCAAATTCTATCCAGGGATGGGATTCGGAGGTCTCCGCCGACCGGGGAAAACAAATGCCTCTTCTATTTACTAGCAGCTTCTTCAAGTGCTCAGGGATGCCGGGTCCGGCGTTTATTGAATGCGTCAATTCGAGAACAGCATGAACTGTATTTGGTTTCAAATCTTCCAAATTCCAGAGGAGCTGGAGTGCTTGCACATACTCGAGGCTCAATTTCCTTGCATCTTCTCGCTTACAGATTGATTGACCATTCAAAACAACGTTGCCTAAACCAATTGCCGGATCCACTATGGCACTACTTTCGGTACCAAGATCAATTTGAAACAGATCTTTGGCTGCGCTATCGATAGCCTCCGCCATGATCGAAGCAGTCTGCGGAGAAGTCCTGTGAAGGTTGGCTTTGACTAATGGGGACAGATTGGGATGGGTAAGGTTTAAGATTGCAAGGCTTTTGTCGTACTCTATGGAAGCATTACCTGTCTGCGTGGACCAATAACAGGCGTTGCCTCGTCGATTATAAACAGTAGCGAGTAAATCGCATGCAGGACCGCGCACCTTCTGAACGACTGGAATCAGCATCTCCAGGCACTGATATTCGGCGTCGTACGCATTGAGCTCGTGATAAACGGAACAAAGCTGCATCAGGACATTCAGCCGTCTATCGTCATCTTGCTGCAACGACGATTGCAATAGAACCATCACACCGTTTAGAAACCCCTGTGCATCCGTATCTTCACCTTCCAAATAGCAGGCGAAACCCATATAGACCAAAGACAAAGCAGAGAGTTCAGGTTCATTCTCATATTCTGCGCACAGCAAAGACCATCGAAAATTCTGTTTAGCCCACTCTATTTGTTCTTTGCTGGCACTGAATGCGTCGAGTTCAATACTCCGTAACGCAACAAGACCATTTTCGAGAAAGCCGCGACTTGAGCGCCCGAACACGGTGGAACTTGGGGTGTACTTGACCGGGCATCGATTCAGATAACCAATCGGCAGGCCCAGGTCGTATCCAGCATGAATGCTGCTAAGGTCAAGAGAATCCCACTCGCCAGATCTGTACGATTGATCGAATTTATCAAATACTTTTACTGGAGCTGCTCGAGGATATCGAGACAGGATTGACGCACCGCTGACAGTTCCGGCCGGTACGCTGGAAGGAGGCGTGATCGAGTCCGAATAACATGGACGACTGATTCCAATAAATGCCACGCAGATAGCCAGCAAAATCGTAAGCCTGATATGTAGCCGCGATATCAACATTGTGTGTACTTCATTTGGGTCCAGGTCTTATTCAACATCAAGCAACCTTTCCTGAAAACCACCTTTCCCCCAGGATTCTACCCTGAAGTCGCCCAGAGAACAGACAGCTTATGACAGGGACATTTTCGGGACAATTAGAGGACAGGTCGAGGACAGTCCGAAGTTAAGTTGGTAATGAGGGACGGATGGGTTGCCGTTCAGTTCCACTGCTACTTTACCAAGAGGATTTTTAGAGATGAATAGAATGTCGAACAAAATTTCGAAAAGTATCAACCACAAGAGAGCCGCAGTTCTATCGTTTGCACTGTTCTCAGCTATGTATGGCGGATTGCCTGCACAATGCGCTACTCAGGTGTCAACCACGCTAGTGGCAGTTATTCAGCAAAGTGGGGTCGACGGCATGAGAATTCCTAACTTGTCTGACAAAGAAATTCTGTTGGTGATGCCGAATGCTCAAGCAAACAAGGATGGTCAGGAAGATGCGTTCGGAGAACTTCATGGTATCGTCCTTGATTCTAATTGGCAGAGAGCACAGGAAGACATGTGAATTCACCGGGACCGGGTTAACATTCTTCCATTGCTCCCTTCACGATCGACAAGGCGCTTCAGTGGTTCTGCTCTCCATCGCGTGGGTATTCCTAGACTTTTCCCAAACGGCTGTCGAGGTGGTGTGTACCAAGAATGGTCCAAGTAGCTACGCAATGGCGGTCAATTTAGAAGAACTCGCTGACTATTACGCATTCACCGTGATTACTTTGAATTGAAGCCAATCATAATGTCTCTGCCACCACTGGATTTTTTCAGAACGATTCGATGGGTTTTTCCTTCCTGTGTGATTGTAAAAATTCCAAGCAGGTTTTGTTCTTTGTAGGGACCGCTCAACCATTGAACCCCTCCAGATCCGTCCGCAAAAGATCCGGTTCCGCCGCTTTGAGTTCGATACTGATTGCCGGGTAAGACATCGAACCAACCCAGGACGAATCCCTTACCAAAAGCAGAAGTAGGGAAATTCATCAACGTATACCGGCCTAGCTTGGGACCACCGCCTGTTTGTCCGGAGGTGTGAGCCGGTTGTTGGATCGCCGGAACGGCCGGCGACGTGTTAGGTGTCGGCGATACAGTCGATTGTGCCCCGATGGAACTCCCAGCCGGAGGTGAGGTCTTGAGGTCACCGGCAGCGTAATATCGTTGGCAACTACCGTCGAATTTTCCCGACGGTCCTTTGTACTGAACGAGTACACCGGATGCATCTGTTGAGACTACGCGCCCTTCCTCCATTTTGCCGAAGTATTGGAAATAAACCGTCTGCCCCGTTGTGAATGTTGCAGTCTGACAAAGTGCGGCTCCCTGAGAAGAGGCAATCAGTATTGCAAAAAGCCCAGCAAACAAATATGCGTTCCGTTTAGACATGTATAACTCCTGAGGATTTCTGTGGGCGGGCACGTTATGAAAGAACGAGAGGATCACCACATATGGTTACAGTGCGCTCCAACCTCCTCAAACTTCATACCGGTCAAACTTCTTCGTAACCTTTCTTGGCTTTCTCCGCGACCAATTTCTCCGCTTGTTTCTGTGCTTCCGCTTGGCTCGCGAAATCTAATTTCTTTGATTGACCTGCAGTTCCGATTTTGCCCCAGGTCGTTGTTAGACTGTTTTTGTCTAGCTCTATCTCCCAAAACTTGCTTGAGTTGCCTTCCTCGAACTCGAATCGTCTTTTGGCGGATTTTGAGCCACTAGACTTACTGTTGCTGGATGAGCTCGATTTGCTCTTGGCTGCGGGCTTTGCTGCGGGCTTCGTTTCTTCCTTCCTTCTTGGCTTAGCTGCGGGTTTGGTTTTAGCTTTGGGACCGGGCTCATCTTCGACGAAATCGCATTCTTCGCCGTAGTGTTCGATGACTTTGAATTGTTGCTTGAGGCGGTCCTTGAAGAGCTTGTCGTATGCTTCTACTAGTTTTTGTTTCGACGAAAACTTCGTTGTCTTGGTGTTGATTGTTCCCCACCATTCCGTGATGCTGTTGTCGTCATTGTATTGAATTTCCCAGAATTCACCGTCTTTTTCACAGTGCCTTCGTTTTCTCAATGTGTCCCAATTGGCGAGATCATCGTCGTCGTTTTCTTCCTCCTCTTCCTCTTCTTCTTCCTCCTCTTCCTCTTCTTCTTCCTCCTCCTCGTCTTCTTCTTCTTCGTCCTCGTCTTCAACCTCGTCTTCGTCGTCTTCGTCTTCATCCA
>CAYTDR010000684.1:0-4958 GCA_964436185.1 uncultured Candidatus Obscuribacterales bacterium
AACTCCAACCTCATTAGCTATGACGAACTCTTCCCGCGCCAGTCCCACTCCGGCGACAGGCAGGGCAGCCAGGGCGAAAGCCTGATCCGGATTACCTACATTCACCATTATGTCAGTCTTGGTTGCGGGGACCTCCGCAAGGTCAATCTCCTCTTTCCTGAAGGAGAGAGCGCCTTCAAAAACATGACCAACCTCGCCTTGCGCGCATGATACCGTGACCAGCCGTCCAGTCTGGAGCAATTCGGTTGCTCGCTCTGTTCCAACAATGCATGGCACCCCGAGCTCTCGACTGACTATAGCAGCATGACAGGTTCTGCCACCGCGATTGGTGACAATCGCGGCTGCGCGCTTCATGACCGGCTCCCAATCGGGGTCGGTCATTTCAGCAACCAGAACATCTCCGGAATTGAAGGATTGAAGCTCGCTCGTGTCCCTGATGACTCGAGACTTTCCAGCACCAATCTTCTCCCCAATCGCCCTTCCACTAACGATTAACTCGCCCTTTTCATTCAGACTATACGATTGGAGTTTTTGATCGGTTCGCCCTGAATGCACAGTCTCAGGTCTGGCCTGCACAATATATAACTGTCCATCGAGACCGTCTTTTGCCCACTCGATGTCCATGGCTGTCTGTCGGTTGAGACGTTTGCAGTAGTAGTCTTCAATCTTGCAGGCCCAGGTGGCCAGCTGAAGAACTTCCTCGGTCGTTACACTGAAACGCTGACGATCCTCAGGAGTTACCTCTACATTTCTGGTGGTTTTTGTACCATGACCGGAGTAGACCATTCTTTGTTGCTTGGCACCAACTCGCCGTCTTATTACCGGATTGAACCCTTGTTTCAGAGTAGGTTTGAACACAACAAACTCGTCGGGATCGACTCGACCAGCAACAATGTTTTCTCCCAGTCCGTACGACGACGTGACCAGAACGGCATCTCGAAAGCCGCTCTCTGTATCGAGGGTGAAGATCACACCGGAAGCAGCGAGATCTGATCGAACCATTTTTTGCACCCCCACAGAGAGGCGCACACTCATATGATCGAATCCTTTATCCTCCCTATATGAGATGGCGCGCTCCGTAAAAAGTGAAGCAAAACAGTTCAAACAGGAATCCAACAGCGCAACAGTACCTCGTATATTGAGAAAGCTTTCTTGCTGACCAGCGAACGACGCCTCAGGAAGGTCTTCCGCCGTGGCACTCGAACGTACAGCGACATCCGGTTCTTCACCGTATTTGATGGCTAACTGCTCGTACGCCTCCTTGACCTGCTTGACCAGCTCGGCGGGCAAGCCGGCATTTCTGATCAGACCTCTACATGCCCTGGCGCGCCTCGATAAATCTTCCATATTGTCTTTGTCGACCTGAGAGAGAAGAACCGCCAATGGTTCCTCCAGGTTTCCCTCTGACAGCAAATAGGAATACGCTTCAGCGGTTATGAAGAAACCGCCAGGCACATTGATACCCTGACTCGAGAGGTTGTTCATCATCTCGCCGAGGCTGGCATTTTTTCCGCCTACGAGTGCCACATCATCCATAGATATTCCGTCAGACCAGCAAATAAAGTTCGTCATATAAACTCCCATCACTCATGTCGTTCGGTTCATTGCCTGAGAAGCTACGAACCCCATTTACTAGCTTAGCCCTGTCAAACACGGTCAAGCATCGTTCTCAGTGCTTATACCGAAGCAGTTCCTTTCGGATTTGTTGCAGTCATCCGTCAGGATGATGTCTCAGTCAATCGACTGTACTTGCAGGCTACAATTCGAAGGTCAGCTCGTCAATTGTCGATGCAAGATCATCTTCTAGACGCGGGAAAACCAATGACGTGAACTGGATATGGTGGCGGGAATGGTTATATGTATTCGTTCGTCTTCAAATAATAACAACTCCGAGCCGATCACCCGTCCGAGCTTTTGTTTGAAGACAATACTTCCTCACAGCGGGGTAAAAGTTTCTGAGACTTTGTTAGTTGCTTTGTTTGGGAACTCATAAAAACTCACTTCTCGCCTCATTCCTTTTCGACGGCTTCCTCGATGTGGACCACTACGTCCATTACGCCGTCCGCGTGCAACCTCAGCATGTCCTCGACGGCGTAGGCAATGCTGTGCCGTTGCGACTGCTTATTCATTTGAATTGTCCTGGAGTTGCAGCAGCTGAAATTTGTGAAGCATTTCTACCGAAAAGGTACCGCTCGATCTGACAACGCATTCCTTGACAGGCCAAGGGACGCTTTCACCCGCAAGTTCCAGCAGTATAAGCCGAATATCGCCAGATGTACACTCATGATGACAGTGGCGCTTTGCTCCATCTGATGTTGTGTCGAACCATATGAATGGCGGGTCGAGATTTACTGTCAACGTTCCTTCGATCATATGACCCTCCTTCAGCTCTTCAGGTTCCTATATTTACATTCTTTCGAGCAATCCCCATCATCCGAGGGAATGATCCTCACGATTCACCAGTGCTTGAACGAACGGCTAAGGAAAATCTGCGTTCATTTAGCTGCTTTGGAGAAGTGACTAACGATGAACCGAGAGAAAGGATTCTCGAGTCCAGTGCCGATGGGTGGCCCAAGATGGAACCAAGCAGGGACATACGTCTGATTGTTATTTCTTCCGCTGTTGGCTCGCTAGTGGCGCGAGATCCGATGGCGATTTCTTGAATAGATGCGTAGGGCTGTCCGTTGAGTTAGACGGATAGCGAACTGTGGTCAAGCATATTGGAGGGCGACCCTCAGGTCTTCGATGATATCGTGCCAGTCTTCCAATCCGATTGAAAGGCGAATTCCTCCGGGAAACACTCCATGTGCAATTTTCTCATCATCAGGTAACGCTGAGTGAGTCATTGAAAACGGTTCCTCTATTAAAGTACGAATCTGTCCGAGGCTGACAGCAAGAGTAATACTGTAGGCGTTCTTGGCAATGTAGTCTATGAAATTCTCAGCCGCCTTTTTCGCAGACTGCATATCACCCTTGAGCACGAAATATAGCATTGAACCTGGTGCAAACTTTCCGTCTTGACTTACCATCTGCCGTTTGGCTAACTCATACTGAGGAAAGGATTCCAATCCAGGATAATACACTCGCTCCACTTTAGGGTGATCCTCCAGGAAACGCGCAACCTTCAAAGCCGTTTTCTGTTGATTCACGGTGCGAGCAGCCAGGGTTGGTAGTCCATAGACAAGAATAGGCCAGGCGTTCTTCGGAGAGAGAACTCCACCGAAGTCTTTGCGATACATGAGCAGGTCCTTATGATAGCGCCGTGAGCCCACTACCGCACCACCCATATCGGTGCCGAATCCACCGATATTTTTCGTAAGACTATGGACTACGAGATCAGCACCCAACGCTAACGGTCGCTGGCAATAGGGCGTGGCAAACGTGTTGTCTACAATGAAAACAATCCGTTCGTCTGGTTGGCGTTCGCGGTTGATGATATCGATCTCTCGCCGTATTTCGGCAACGTCGATGAGATGAAGGGTCGGGTTGACAGGCGTTTCTAAATAGACGACTCTGGTATTATTGGTGATGGCACTAGCGAAGCAACCGGGGTCTTGCAGATTGGCAAAACGAGTGACAATGTTGTAGCGCGGTAACCAACGCGTAAGCAGGCTATAGGTGCAACCGTAGAGGGTGTGGTGAGCTACTATTTCGTCTCCGGTCCGCGTTGTAATCGCTAGTGCGGCGCTTATAGCCGCCATCCCCGAAGCAAAACACACGGACATCTCTCCGTCCTCAGCGTAAGCAAGATTTTCCTCCAGCATATCTCGGGTCGGTTCACTCAACCGATCGTAAATATAGATGGGAATCTCTTCGTCAGTCGGCTCCGATCCAAACTGGCTAAAGCCCTGTGCACCGCGATTTGCAGAATCGAGCCGGTATGCCGCAGAAGCTGAAATCGGAGGGATAATGTGGTGGTCGTAGTCCCAATACCGGCTATGAAAAGTGCCGCGAATGAGATGTGTTCGTACCTTGTGACCGTTAGCCGATCCTTCCTTCTTTCTTGGCATTACTTCTCCTCCAAAGGGCTGTCTCGAACAGGAAATGCTCATTGTCCGTAACGGTTTTGGATTCGCTCGGCTCGATGTGTGACACTGATGTTAATACTTCAAACAGTTCCCTTCTCAATTTGCGTTGTCTGCCTCACCAATAGGTCTTCGATCTTATCCTTCGTTAGCATTTAGTCTGGTGCGTGTGAGCCTCCATCCAATATCTCGCCTTTCCTGTTTACGAAGCAACGACCGGACGGATGAAAAAGGAGATCAGAAAATCCTGCCGACTGCACCGAAGGTTGGGATCCAGATCAACCACGCGAACGAGGTTCGCACTTTCACAATCGAGTTAGATTGGCATAGAACCGACGACGGTGCTGGTCTCGGTGAGCTTGTTGAATGTCTAGCCTCACCGTCCAAGGCACCAAATGAAATACCGAGTCACGCACAGCCAATAGAAGGAGTGAATTATGCCAGATAGAGTTTGCGAGATGTGTCAGATGCAGCCCGCTACGATGCAGGTGCGTATATCGCGAGGCGGCAGGCAAGAAATTTTGACGCTGTGCACTCGCGACTACAACCGCTTGCAAACTGCTTCACGGCGCTCGCCATTCGAATCGTTGTTCGGCTCCGATCTCTTCGGACACTTCTTGCCACAAAGAAATTTTGACGAACTCGCTAATCTCTCAGAACGGAAGATGCCGGATCATTCAATCAATATTGTCGATCGATTCAGCGAACAGGCAAAAGATATCCTGCAGCGAGCCGCGGCCAAAAGCAGTGAGTCGGGTAAGAGAGAGGTTGATACTGAGCATGTTTTATATGTACTTGCCGACAACGAGGTGGTGCAGTCAATTCTCAAGCAGTTCAAGCTGTCTACTGTTGATCTGAAAGGTTATCTGGATGCAAACTGTTTCAATCAATCATCAGCAACGAACGAGCAACACGAGGGCGAGACAGAAATAA
>CAYTDR010000685.1:0-4949 GCA_964436185.1 uncultured Candidatus Obscuribacterales bacterium
GGTATCACTCCCCTGACAAGCGCGTTGTTCTTACCTGAGCCCACATTGAAGAACGTCGCTGTAATCGAGGAGAAGGACGTCAAGAAATTGATCGGCAAAACAGATGTTAAGTTGGCTCGTGCATTCAAAGACGCTGATCACCTGACCTACATCGATGGATACCGTCCAATCAGCAAGTCCTCCAGACTGATCGACGAGCTGCATCCGGATGAAGGAGAGAAAGAGATTTTCCATTGGCTTGTTGACGATCTTATTGCGCTTCATGATTCACAGGAACGATTGGCCAAAGATGACTCTTCAGCTTCTGCCGATGTCGTTCATGAAGACCAAGTCGAGGGCGCTGACGATCGAGATGATTCGAAGTAACCAGCGAGTTTTTTCTTTTATAGAATGAATCGCTGCATTAACACTGGGTTGACGTTGTTGGTTTCAGCAGCTAGTATCAATCATGAGCTTTGTGCCCGGATTATGATGACGACCATGTTTATCAACAATAATAATGACGCTGATAACAACCGCTTGAAGCGGTCGTCCTATTCCTGTCATTTCTAGCTAAGAGACTACGTTACAGGATGAGCGACCGCAACACGAGTTGCGGTCTTTTTGTTTGGAGGAGAAATGAAAAACAGAGTTACAGTCAAAGAAGCTATCTCCCTTGTCGGCGAAACCGTCTGCCTGAAAGGGCATTTGCATTCGTTGCGCAACCTCGGCAAGCTCTGCTTTTTAAACCTTCGCGATAGAAGCGGTCTTATGCAGATCGTGACGGAAGACGACGACCTGATCGAGAAAGTGAGCTCGCTGTCACTGGAGACGCCGATACAAGTTTCCGGTACGGTGGTTGGCATGGCCGGCTCGACAATGGCAGGCGCGGAGCTGAAACTAGAGTCGCTGGAAGCGCTCGCGCACACTACAGAGAACCCGCCTGTGGAGATCTCTAAGGACAAAAGAATATCGGAGCTGTCCACGAGTGCGCTTTTGGACTATCGACCTCTGACCCTAAGAAATCCTCTGGTCAAGGCGATCTTCGTGATTGAAGCGGAAATTACGCGAGCCTTCCGTGAGTATTTGACGGGGCAGAGTTTCGTTGAGATACACTCGCCCAAGATAGTCGCTACTGGTACTGAGGGCGGTGCACAGCTTTTCAAGCTAGACTATTTCGGGCGACAGGCATTTCTTGCTCAGAGCCCGCAGTTCTACAAGCAAATCATGGTTGGTGTATACGAGCGAGTCTTCGAGACTGCTGCGGTATACCGAGCGGAGGAGCATGATACGACGAGGCATCTCAACGAATATGTCAGCCTCGACTTCGAGATGGGATTCGTCGAATCTGAGCAGGATGTGATTTCCATGCAAATAGAGCTCCTCAAGCACATCTTAGCTTCTTTAACGGAGCGATGCTCTGAGGAACTGGCACTATATGGAATTACTCCGCCGGTCTTTAATGCGATACCACAGGTGGCGCTAGCTGAAGCTGTGGAGTTGTTGAGAAAGAACACCGAATGGAGTTCGCAAGAACCTGAGCCAGTCGATCTGGACCAGGAAGGTGAGCGGCTTCTGTGCGAGTACTTCCTCAAGCATGAAGGTAGTGAGTTCGTGTATGTGACTCGCTATCCGCTTGCCGCTCGTCCGTTCTATGCGAGACCGCAGGCACCGCAGAATCCCCTGAGTCGCAGCTTTGACTTGCTCTTTCGTGGGCTGGAGATAACGACCGGAGGTCAGAGGATTCACGAGTATCAGGAATTGTACGACGCTATCTCAGCTCGCGGGCATAACCCTGAGGATTTCTGCGAGTACCTTCAATGCTTTCGATATGGCATGCCACCGCACGGTGGTCTAGCCATCGGGCTAGAGCGGCTGACCAAGCAGCTCCTGGGTCTTAAGTCGGTTAAGCAGACGTCACTCTTCCCTCGTGACATAAATCGGCTCACACCTTAGGTGAGACAAGCGGTTGCGAATCCGAGTGGACTGGCATCGTTCAGTCCGCTCGGTGGCACCCAACTCCACTTGCTTAAGAGAACGTTCGCCGACAAGCATCGGTAAAGGAAAACGTTCGAAGAGACATGCTCCCCAATGAAAATGCAATTGCTGCTCAGGAGAATCGTTCCTTGCAATGCAATTGCATGTTCGAGAGATGAGTTTGATTTCTTAGCTGACTGTGCTGCCGATTAGTGTGGAAATTGCATCCTCTTCGTCTTTAGCCGCGCGGCCGTCTTTGGGCTTAGGATCGAAGGCAACTGGTTTGGTTTTCTTGCTCAATGGCTGACTGAGTTTCGGTCTCACTACGTCTGTCGCTAGACCGAGCTTCTCTAGAATGCAAATAACCATGTATGTGTAATCGAATTCCCACCAGGCCATTCCGTGTTTGGCCGAGCGGGGAATTGCGTGGTGGTTGTTATGCCAACCTTCTCCGCCGGAAAGTAGCGCTACCCACCATACGTTGCGGCTGTAGTCGCGGGTGTCGAAAAAGCGGTAACCGAACTGCTGCATATGGCAAACCGAGTTCACCAGCTGTGGTGCCCAGAAGACAACGATGGAGGCCACAACGTTAGCGACAAAGGCAATTGGTCCAAAGAAAATGTACGTAAGAGCGCGGAACAGAACGTTGAACGCCAGGCACATCTTCGCTTGCTCCGAAGTATGGTCGACGCCGAACCAGCAGAGTACCGGATCCTTCATCAGATCGGGAACTTGTCGTTTGAGCTCCTCAGAGTTTTGTCGATCGGCCATTGTGAACATCCATCCGTAGAGTGAATGTTTGAATCCGCCAGTAGGACTGTGCGGATCTTCAGGTTGGTCAGATTTTTGATGGTGAAGACGGTGAACACCTACCCAATTAACAGGTCCACCCATGAAGCATAAATAGCCGCCCGAGACGAACGCGTATTTCACCCAGTTTGGAACTTTCAGCGATTTGTGCGTTAGCAGGCGGTGATAGCCAAGAGTGATACCTAGACAGAAATATGAGAAAAAAACGAAGAACCAGGCTACGAAGCTGCCAACGGTCATCCAGACCGACTGATTTAAGATATCCAATTAAAAGGCCCCCCCGCCGTTCCGTTTGTATTTCGGCACAGATACTCTCTATGTCAAGGTAACAGTTATAGCATGGTCATGCCACTACAACTCTAAGAAGAAATCAGTTGTCAATCTGTGGGAAACGCCCCTTGACGGAGCGTTAGAGTGAGACAGATTCCTTGTAAAGCGGTGCCGAATAGCGATAACCATTGCCGCAGCGACAATCGTGAAATGAACGAAACATATCTTCTCAATCCGATCTGGAAGTGAGAAGTCGTTAAGTGTGTCAAATCTGCAACAAACGACGACAGCAAACACAGTGAGTGGCTTGATTCCAGGGAAGGGTCAGATCGCGGACGGAAGTAGGTCGCGTTGCTGGAAAATACCGTCTGTGTCTCGCGTCAGCTCGTGATACCAAATGAGGTGCAAGCACGAGAATAGTCGAAAGCCGCCTGCAGTCTGAATCGAGCTCTTGTCAGGAAACTTTCACGACCCTTTCTGCCGCTGCCACACTTGTCACAAATTTGACACAAGAAAGTGCGAGCAGTTTAAAGTGTAATGCAATAGCACTCTCAAACCCAGGGAAGAAGCGGTATTTGAGAGACCTGGTGTCACGAACGTGGTGTAATTCCCATTAGATTGTGGAAATCTCGGTTGCATACTGACAAAGATCCACTTAAAGTAAAAATCGAAAAGCGACACCACTGCTTGTACTTGAGATATTGTCCCTCGAATTGGATTAACCAATTCTCAATTTTTCAAGAACACGCTGAAAACACTCTCAGCTTTCACCAACCCTCACGCTCGCACAGCCGCACCACTCGCTCGCTCACTCACATACAACACTCGAATTTCGCATGCTGCTTTGCTGCTTTCTGTCGGATTCACTCGCTTCACCCCAGGCGGTTTTATGAGAATAGTCATCACTGGCGGTCCCTCGACCGGAAAAACGACCGTAATTTCACACCTTCAAGATTACGGTTATAAGGTAGTACACGAGATGGCTACTCAGGTCATAACGGAAGGGAAGATACTTCCCTGGGTAGATCGAGCCAAGTTTCAGGCCGAGGTGCTGAAACGTCAGCTCAGAGCAGAAGCCTCCATTCTCGATTTCGAAAGCTCCATTTTTCTAGATAGAGGAGCGTTCGATGGCGAGGCCTACTATATCTATGATGGTATGCCTATTCCTCCTTCATTCTCCACAATTGATGCCAGTCAGTACGATATGGCGCTCTTGATGGAACCCCTGCCTTTCTTCGATGCCAATGATGTTCGAAGGGAGAACCTGGAGTTCACACAAGCAATCAGCGTTGTTCTGGAAGAATGCTATTCCAGGCGCGGTATTCGTGTTGTCAGGATACCGGCTCTCTCTCCTCGCGAACGTGTTGAGATGGTGATTTCGGCAGTTGAGGAATACAAGCGCTCGAAGGTGCGCTCTCCTGAGCAGGCAGCTGCGCTGTTCCAGGCACTCAGTCCGATGACAGTGGGAACAGCCTCAGTCTGGTAGCTCGAATTCGAGGATGGAAGAAATTTGTCCGCTCTTCTTCCTTGAGTGACGTCACGAATTTTTTGACGATTGAACTATGGATGCCAAGTGATCGTCTTGGAATGTCTGATCTCTTTCGTGCCGGTGCGGTCCGTTTGGCTCCGTAAAGTCGGCTGAACTGTGCATGCCTACGGCGATCTCAACGTTGGGAAGGTGCCAGAGAGTTTGATTGAAATGGACACGACTGTCGATGTGGCTCAACGTCAGATAGAAATGACAAGCCATCTCTGTTGTAGTTGCAGACACGGCTTCGTCGCGACTCGTACTGGGACTCGGAAAAACGTGGAGGGCGGCCTGTTTTCACGGTTTTCAGGTGATCTCTCTCGGCTTGTTTCGACAGTAAATATCATTCTTTTGCTAACCTAGTATGACCACAGTTCACTCTTGT
>CAYTDR010000686.1:0-4944 GCA_964436185.1 uncultured Candidatus Obscuribacterales bacterium
GGAACAAGTGCGATCAGGCGCTTGTAATCCTGCATGGCTTCCTGGTGTCTCCCGGCTTGTTTGAGAGCCTCGGCACGAGCGAGGATCTTCGCGGTGTTGTTATCCAGTCGGCTTTTCTTGCTCGTCGGCTCTTTTGTCTCTTCAGCAGCGCGTTGCGTCGGCTTGAGAGTCCTTGCCAGGGTCACGTCTTTGTTTAGCTCGTTGAGTTGAGCGATCACCCGCTCACTCTTGCCTAGTTGCTCCCAGACTCGCGCCAGGCTGCTGTGAGCGGCGGCAAGCTGAACATTGAGCGCTGAAACTTGCAGCATGAGATCTGAAGCCGCTTTGATTTTGCCTTCGGATTGAGCGATGTTGCCCTGCCTTGTCAGCTCTTTGATCTTCTGGCGTGCACAAGTGATGGACTGTTGAAAATGCGTTACGGCGGAGTTGAACTCGCCCAGCTCGGCATAGATAAGACCGAGACGATTGTGGACCAATGGATCATCAGGGTTGGTGGCTGCTTCAGCTATAAGCACCCTGGCGGTTTCATCCAATATCTTGATTTCAGACGTAGCCATAGAACGCGAGAGGCGATTGGTCTGCGAGTCCGGCATGGTCTCTTTAAACTGGGACATAAGGCTTCTTCCCAGGTCAGTTACTTGTTGCCAATCCAATTCCGGTCCCGGTATTCCCAGGAACTTCAGCGGTAAGACAGGGAGCGTCACCAGGGCCACAGCCGCCAGTATTCCCCACCATAGCCGATTCCCCGGGTTCTTCACTCGGTTAATCGTCTTTACCTGTATTTGGGCATCGCTTGCCAACGACTTCAAGGATCCCGCACCTTATTTTGTATATACAGAGAAGATAAACTTGGTATCAGGTGAAAGTCAATGCGGTTTCTCCCCGAACGCTTGGAAACGTGACTTAGAGAGTATAAAGTTATTCACAGGTTAAGCGCCGCTAATACTGCGTCGACTCAACAGCGTCCGCGGAACTCCTTTGCGACCATGTTTACGGACAATGCGTCCTTATTGATGTGTAGGCAAAAGAGGATATTGCCGTCTCCCCAAACCGTCTTCCGTCCGTCTTCGGCTCCAGTTGAAGCACCTCTGTTCATCCCCGAGGCGCGGACAACACCGTGGCCGATACCAGGTCCGCAAATGAAGTCGAAGTTTTAAAAGAAACGTCAGCTAGATGCGATCTAGGACCAGTCAGGGATCATCTTGCCTTGAAGTAGAGGATGAGCATTCCCAGACCACCGATTACCACGTTGGGCAACCAGGCTGCCATGAGCGGATCTAACCTGCCTGCCTCACCCAACGCACCGGAGCTGGATTGCAAGACATAGTAGAGGAACACGATGGCCGCCGAGTAGATCAAACCGATATTGCTTCTAGACCTGCGCGCCAGGAGTCCCAAAGGCGCTCCTGCCAGTGCCACCACCAGACAAGCCAGTGGCTGACTGATCTTCTGATAGTAGCGAACCAACAGATCATTGGAAACCGCGTTGGAGAGCTTCAGAGTATCGATGTAGCTCTTCAGCTCGAACATGTTCATTTCTTTGGGCTTGATGTTCCCTGAGTCCAGAACCTTCTGAGCGTTCTTTATTCCTGGAATCTTCAGCTTCTCGAACTGCAGAATGCGTGTAATGTCGCTTTTGGCATCAAGTCCATACGAGCGTCCATGCTCGAGTATCCACTCGCCGTGATTAAAAATGCCGGTAGCGGCACTGACAATCTGAACCAGCTTGTCTCGAGTAAAGTCGAGAATGATTACATCGTGCAAACGCTGACCGTTGTAATATCCAACGTAGAAAATTCGATCGAGCGTCAGATCCTTCCCTCTCTCCATATAGGTAAAGTTTGCCTGACCTTCCGGCAACTGTGACTTGTATAGAGCGATGAACTCGAGCTTTTTGGAAGTTCGGTTGGCGACCGGAACAACACCCTCGTTGATGGCAAAGCTTACTCCGCTGGTCAGCAAGCCGAACAAGAGCGGTGCCACCATGATTCGGTAAAAACTAATACCACTGGTTCTTAACGCGATAATTTCGGAATCGCCGGACAGTCTGTTGAAGACGAGCAACGTGCCAAGTAGAACCCCGATAGGGATGGTCATGACGATGACCTGGGGCAAGTGCAGTCCAAGAATTGTTAGTGCCATATCTAGTGGCACTCCGGATCGCATGATCAAATTAAAGATGGTCTTCAGCTGGTCAGCGCCGAACCAAACACCAGTAACGATGCCGATACCGAATAGGAGCGGTTGCCAGAACTCGTTGGCGATATACCGATCGAGTAGTTTCATCCGCATCATAGAACAAAGTCCTCACCAAGGTATTCTTTACGCGCAACCGGACTCTCGGCTACCTCTTGCGAGGTCCCTGCCACCAAAATCTTGCCGTGATTAATCAAATAAGCCCTGTCAGTAATACGCAATGTCGCTCTCGGGTTGTGGTCCGTAAGCAGCACTCCCAGGTTCCATTCATCCCGCAATCTGCGAATCAGCCCCTGAATGTCGGCGATGGAGATAGGGTCGATCCCGGTAAACGGCTCGTCAAGCAAGATGAACTCAGGCTCGTTAGCAAGGCTGCGAGCGATTTCCAAACGGCGACGCTCACCACCGGAAAGTTGAACAGCAGATACCGGAGCCAGATGCTCCAGTCCGAACTGCGCCAGAAGAAACTTGATCTTCTCGTCCTGGTCCTTTTTCTTCACGCCTCTGAGCTCGAGAATCAGGCGCATATTCTCCATAACGGAGAGTTTTCTGAATGTCGAGTTTTCCTGAGGCAGGTAGCCAACCCCCAATCGTGCTCGCAGGTGAATTGGCAATCGTGTAAGTGTTTTGTCACCAAGTTTGATGCTTCCCTTCTCAGGCTTCACCAGACCGAGAACCATGTCGAATGAAGTCGTCTTGCCGGCACCATTTCTTCCCAGTAGCCCTACGACCTCACCTCGTTGCACATGGAAACTGACGCCATCAACTACCCTGCGTCCGCCGTAGCTCTTCTGCAGCCCGTCGATCGTCAGTACCTTCCGTTCTTTCGGCTCCTGAATATGTGCCATTCTGCTCTCCTCGACCTTAACAAGGCGTTTTTATCAAACTACTGAATAACGCCCTTGCCAGCCAACCGTGAGTTGGAATCGGCCGCAGGCGAGCTGAGTAATGCTGGCGGCTTCTTCAACGGTTGTTTGACAATAATTGCTCTCGTATTGCCTTCAGCAATCACTCGACGATCTTCCATCATCAGCGTGATCCTGTCTGCAATCCATCTTCTACCGGTTTGGGTGATCTGCGATCTGCCCATAAAAATCACTTTTTCAGTTTGACCAAACTCATTAGCGAGCATGGCTACCTTCGGACCTTTACCGACGGTGTCTTTGTAATAGATCTGAACGTTGCCTTCGGCATCCATTCGTCCGGATCCTTTGTTGTAGTCCTGGGCATCCGAAATGATCAAGATCTCGCCGCCACCATCGGAATCAAAATCCAAGACTTTGACACCGCCGCCCGACGAAGCTGTCTTCGGTTTACTCGTATCTTGCCCTGCTTCCGCCTTGACCTTCTCCTGTACAACGCGGGAACGCACATGACCTGTCGCTTGCAACCTTTGAGTGGTGAGGAAATATGTCATCGCGTCGGCTTGAGTGACGTTTTTGTCGCGTCGAGCTTCGACGTTGCCGGTGAAAAGAACGGCTTCCGGTCTGGCATCCGTGCCGTAGACGAGCTTCAAGTTATTGGAGTCGACAGTAATCTCGCCTGTGGTGACATGCACGTGACCGATGGCCTCGAACTTGCCAGTGGTTTTCTCGTAAATCTGCTTGTCTGAGTCAGTAATGATTTTCTGAGGTTTGTCGTTGCCCTTATCGGCTTTCTCTTCCTTCTTGGACTCATTGTCTCCTTCGCTTCCAGCTTCTTCTTCCTTGGCTGGTGCCGGCGAGCCATCTGCTCCCATGCCAGCGGTGAGAACCTCTGAGTGCGCGTTTCCTTCAGCGACAATAAGGGCTTCGTTGATATTGAAAGTGAGCTTATTGGCAATGATTATGTTGTTGCCCTGATGCAAGACCGGCTTTCCGACAAAAATTGCTTGTTTCGGCTGACCCGCCGCATCTCTATATAAGGTTGCTTTCGGCGCGTGGATAATCGTATCGCCATAAACCACCTTCACTTTGCCGGAGGCGATGACATAATCATCGGCGAACTCTTGCTCGTCGGCCTGGATGTCGATCGGTCCTGCTGCGCTGGGGGCGGGTTCCTGCGCCAGTGTAGGGCTAATCATCTGTATGCCCAGTGCCAAGCCGGCTATGAGTGAGAGGCAGCTCTTCCATTCTCTTGTGGTAAACATCGTCACAGGTCACCTATATTGGCTATTCACTACATATCGACAATGGAACGAGTGTTCCCACGGATGACAAAATGATCAATAGTGGCATTAGCCATGGTGCCTTCTGCTTTGTCGCCTTTCACCTTGGCTACCCCGGGCCACACGATGTTAACACCACCCGTCGCTATAAACCCATTTTTTTTCGTTAATTCCAGCTTCTGAGTCTCCATCAATGCTCCCTTATCGGTGCCCTCCGCGATCACTTTTTTGCCTTCATCAGCCTTCAAAACGATCAGACGGGAAACCTCATTGGCCAAGCCAATCGGCGCCGTCAACTTCATGGTCAACTTTCCTTCTTTGAAATAATTCATGATTATTCCAGTCAGCTTGACATCCTTGGTGCCTGGATCGAGGATTCCTCTCACAGCAGTGAGTTTCCAGCGCAGCTCGTTTTCGTCGTTAACCTCTTTTAGCTCATAGTTGTCGACGATCATCGAGTCAGCCAGCGGATCATCGACCTGAGATTCGTTGTAATCCTTCATCTCTTTTTCTGCTTTGTTCTGCGCAAAGTAGACCAATCCAGTCAGTCCGAAGAGAATTCCCATAGCCAGGAAGAACTTCAAAACTCCTTTGCTGAATAT
>CAYTDR010000687.1:0-4942 GCA_964436185.1 uncultured Candidatus Obscuribacterales bacterium
ATCCTGTGCATCACGGATTGGACGTAGGTTTTTATGCACCTCATCCCTATAAGCATTAAACCTGCCTGACATAGGCGCAATTGAAATTGGAGGATCACAAGCCAAGTGAACGCCGCCTGGCAAACCGGTCGCAGTATTAGTGCCAAGATGAGCCTGATTGAATGCGCTTGTACTGTCCAACCAACCAGCGGACAACGCGACATGCTCGGCTATGTTGTTGACCGTCGTCATGCCGAAGGTCATTGGATAGGTGGCTTTGAAGGTTGCGGGATCAAAATTGATATTCACAACCTGGTGGGTAAAGTCGTTCAAGTTAGCTGTGGTGGAGGGTGAGTAACTTTGACCACAACCAGACCCAAACGCACTTGGGCAGTTACCGGGAGGTCCGTTAGCGGAATTATTATTTCGAATTGTTGGTCTGAACTCGTAACCACCTTCAGTACCAAGATTGCCGATCCAGAAAGCACTACGATTGGTGCCAGTAGCGGCAGGATCCATCAAATCATAGAGTCTACCATTACCATCTTCTGCGGATTCACTGGCAGTTTCAGACTCGGCTCGCCGAAATCTGACTCGATCGTCAGCTTGTGTAGCTGTTCCATTGGTGTCCCAATAAACATTGACTAGCCCTACGGACGTCTGGTCGTCGATCGAGCCCGATGTGTCAAAAGCCATACAAATGTCCAAGTCAGGAACTCTGCCATGTCCTTCGGCTCTGATCGAGTGCGGACCGCCTAATCCGAAGAATCCCCAACCACCGAAAACTGGCATCAATCCCCATGCACCAACAACGTGCACAACTTTCCCATTAGTGTTTCCATTAGGCACAGGGTTATTGTTATTATCAAGAAACTCTACAAAAATGGATGCCTGATTAGCGCCAGGATTATTACTTTTGTCCCCGGCATCTGCAGCAAGGTTAAGTGTGTACTGGTTGATTGTATTCATCCTGAAAATTTCTTTTGCAAGTTGGATGGACTTAGTATGAGTAGTAATCGTCGCTAAGTCGTCGGAACTGGCCAGTCTTGCCACTCCTGCCAATGCCGCCGCTTCACAGGCGTGCTTGAGCTGTGCGTGCATTATCATTGCACGTGAGATTTCAAACGCTAAGAAACCAAATAGCGGAATAACCATCACGCCGAGGAAGAACATTGCCGCAACAATGCCAGTCATCCCTTTTCGCCGGCTTTTCGTGTCTCGTCGTTTCATAAAATTTCCTCTACTACTTTGTTAGGCAATTCTTCGAATGTTTGAATCTTTAATCAGTCATCTAGCCCTCCAGGAGCTTCAGAGAATTCGCTGGCAGCTGCTTGAACGCCATCAACCACGTTAAAAAACCAAAACGGCATGAGCGGACTAACACTTGCCGTTACGACTACTTCTATGGCATACACGTTGTTAGCTGTATTGGCTGGAGCAGTTAGCTTATTTTCAAATCTCGTCAAGGCACCGCCGGGACTGGAGATTTGCAAAATATCCACATCAGTTGACTGTCCCCACACCAACGAATAACTATCGGCAACCGCATTCACCGCTTGCGGTGCTACTGTAATTGCAGGAGGCTTGCCACCAACTGCGATGCTAAAGGCAGGTGCTGTTGCAGCCGCGTGCGCACCAGCTCTGGCGGCATGAAATAGAGCAGAATAACCAATTGCATAGCTGCCCAAATTTATGAGCGGAAAAACGAAGAAGAAGAACAGGACAAAAAGCACCCCTGGAACTTCTGCTAGATAGTGTCCTCTAGCTCTGGCTTTGCTCCGGGCCTTGATTCTGCTGGAACTAGTTCTGGTGGTTTGTCTCATAATGAAATTCTCGTGGCTAAAGAAAAGGGGCGATGGGGGAGGAATTTTTCCGGCTTACGGTCGCATTACTACACCTCTAACCTCTAACAGAATCTTAAACTTTGAACGTGAAGGCTAAGTGAAATCAAATTTTGTGGTGTTCACAATATTCATAGAATCCAAGAGCAAACGATGCCGAATGAACGAACTAGTCAAGAATGTTAGGAAGGATTTGGATATTGAGCACGTAATGTATCTAGAAAACCTGAGACCGCCAGAGGGCGGTCTTCAAGTGGTTTTAACCTATTCACAGGATTGAATTCACGAATCAGATTAGTTAGCAGGAAATACGAGGTTGAACGTTACGATTGGAAAAGTGTATGTCTTCCTAAACGTCCAGCTATCACCTACTCCGTCATTATTAGCATCTCCGAATTTCGCGATACCGAAAAAATTCAAGGGGACTGGTGTACGCACTTGCATCTGACTGGAGATCCGAACAAATGGATTACCAGCTCGGGGATCGCCACCATAGTCCTCGTATATGTAGTACGGCGATGCTGTCATCAAAGTCGGTTTCTTCAAGAACACACCATCAACAGACACATTGTTCAGAACCGCATTAGCCGCCTGTTGTGCCTTGAGAGTGGTGGTTTGCTGTGCCGCAGAACGACAAGCATTTCGACATGCACGATCGTTTGTTTCATATGCAAGCATCAACAGTGTAATATCCAAAGCCAATGCCGACATGACAAGAAGAAACATACATCCGACTGCAAACTCAATCGTGATTGAACCTCGCGATCGTTGCCCTGAGTTTCTCCCTCTAAGTTGATTCCTAACTCGCATTGTTCAACTCCGTAAAGTGGTTTCTTGAATTACGTAATCTTGACCAACTGCACAAGATGTCTGGCCAGGTTTTCAAAGGCCCATCTCAACTTCTGTGTATCGGTTACCAGGTAGAACAATCCTTTGTTCAGCCCTTTTCCAGCGCATCCCAGCTTGGTGGCTGAGCAAGTAGCAGTACTGCCGTTTTCGTTGGTATAGGTGTATGACTTCGGATATTCATTGTTCAGAGTATCGACTTCACCTTGAACAATGTATGAGTTCTGAGCCAGACCGATTGCGTGCACCGTAATCTTGTCAGTTTTGCAGGTAGCGGATTCAGCAATTGGATCGCCAGAGGTGGTTTGCTGTCCGTCTGTGAAGATGATCAAATGTCGGTCCACACCTGGGCGATTTTTGGTCTTGAGCCAATTACGGCATACGACAATAGCACCGGATATGTTCGTGCTTCCTCCCGCACATGTTGTTGGTATCGCAGTCATAATTGAATTGTAGTTGTCGTTGTTGGTATCCAGAGCCACAGCGGGTTCCGGCCAACTATGCGAACCTGCAATACCGTAGTTGGAGGCTATTTTTTCATCGCTCTTTGAGGTGGTTGTTGTCGGTGAATTGGTATTGATGGTGGTGAGCGCAAAATGTGAGTCCGTATTGTTGTGCATGATGTTGAAAAATTCTTTCGCAGCATCTTGCGCAGATGAGATCGGCTCGAGGTGAGACCAGATTGCGGAATCATAAGTAGATTTGTTAGATCCACTGACCGGAATATCGATGGGCATTGATGGGTTCTGATTGAGAGCCAACTTGGCAGTGTTGTACGCCGTCGTACTGTCAAGCCATCCGGCAGCAAGTGCACAATGCTCGGCTATGTTATCTACTCTGATCGATCCAAAGAACATTGGGTACTTCGCTTTACCAGCTGAATCGGTATTCGTATTTACCACTAGATGTGTAAAGTACTTGTTGGTAGAACTCTGCGTCGGAGTAAATGAGACCAACACACCAGTGGAGCCGCTGGTACCAGGTGTATTTCCAGGAGGTCCGTTGACTGAGTTGGTGTTCCGCAAAGTGTTATGGAACTGAAATCGGTTCCCGTCTCCCGCACCGGTGTCGCCGTTTATAATGCTCAAATTCTGCATGGGGCCTGCTTGTACGGACAACCCGGTAGGAGAAGGAGCCGAAGGGTTGTTGAATACGTCATACATGCGTCCATTGCCGTCCTTGGTGCCATTGTTGGCAAGTCGGAAGCTAACCCTGTCATCGGCAGTAGGATTTGTTCCAGAAGTCGTACCTCTGGTGTCCCAGTAGGCACAAATCGCGGAGATAGGAGTTTGGTCGTCGATCGAGCCGGATGTGTCGAACGGTAGTGCCAAGTCGATGTTGGGTACTTGACCATTCGCATCTGCTCTAATCGTGTAAGGTCCACCAAGTCCCAAAAACTTTCCGAAAACGGGTACTAGCCCGAATGCGCCCACTACATGAACGATTCGTCCATCAATGTTTCCAAGATTTACTGGTTGGTTATTTACATTGAGGAGCTCAACGAAAACCGATGAAGCATTTCCCGATGGGTTATGCGACTTGCTGCTGACATTACTCGCACTTGAAAGTGAATACTCGTTGATCGCGTTCGCCTTGAAGAAATCTCTCGCGGCTGAAATGGTGTCATTATGAGTGGTTATCAACGTTAGCGAATCAGAACTCGCCATTCTCGCTACCCCTGCCAGAGCAGCAGCCTGACAAGCATGTCTCAGTTGCGCATGCATTGTGAATGCTCTTGCAATTTCGAAGGCCAAAAAACCAATCATCGGGATGATCACCATGCCCATCATGAGACACATCACGACCAAGGTCGCCCCTCTTCTACTTCTTCGCTTCATATGAAGTTTCCCCCCGCATACAATATTCGGCAGTTTCTACACCGGAAGGTGTTCGTTATCAGCGGTCCGACGATCCCTACAAAATTTCCGGCCTGCAGCACGGTCTGCAGTAAAACAGTCCCCTACTAACTTAAAAATTGAGAGAAAGAGAAGGATCTTGTCTTGAGCTCCCTACAAAAGGAAGAGCCTCAAACATTTTTCCTCGAAATAGCTCAATATAGACACTCGCTGGAATACTTTCCGATAAAAGTGTCTACCCTCAACCCCCTGTGCCTGCTCCCAAAGCATGCTCGCCGACGCTTTTATTTCTGTAAATTAGGCTCAAACAGGCTTTTCGCACTTTATCCTCGTAATTCAGTTTCAAATATAAAAACCTCCTTAACACAAATTTAGATTGTGAACGTGAAGCGAAAGTGAAATTGGTTAATCTTGAGCACC
>CAYTDR010000688.1:0-4941 GCA_964436185.1 uncultured Candidatus Obscuribacterales bacterium
ACGAACATCGTAAAGGCTCGAGTGTTGTTTTGTTCATTGCTGAGAACAATCATCCTTCTGCCGGCGATTGTTTCCACCGAGATATGGGGGTTGCGCTGAATTGTGTGGTAGCCACCGCCCATCATGGCTGCTGCGGTGTCGTATTCGGGAGTATTTGGTCTCAGCTCGCCATCACGACGGTTGAGCAGCTGTTGGAGCGCTCTTGCTGATTCCGGCCGAATCTCGGTGGGTCCGAACATAGTTATTCTATTGGTAGTGTTCGGCTCATTATAGATACGCATGAAATCGTCGGACGCAGGATCTTTCTGAAAGGTGGCCGGCATGAAAAGCTCTGCGACCGGTCCGGTTTCATTAGGTCCGTTGAATCGTTCGCTTGTCAGTCTCGTCTGTGGCTGATGTCGATCGCCTCGGAGGGGTCTCGCTCGCTCAGGTGGTTGTCTTTCCGGCTGTTGAGGCTGAGTCCTGTCATTGCCTGGAGTGGGCGGTACCGGAACCACAGGAGCTACCGGTCTTGCCGGCTGGAAGAGTCTTCTTCTTCCGGACGCTGTTTCTTGAGTCCCCGGACCGTTGTTGTCAGCCACAGTCGTAGGCTGCGCCGGTCCATTGTTGTCTCGGCCGAACAGGGAGCGATAAGGTGAGTTTCCGGGAATGCCAGGGTTGGGTCCAATCAGACGCCGGTCATTTGCTGGAAGTCCAGTCGGCAGCCTTTCAGGGGTATTCGGTGCTTCTCGCACCATGCCGCCTGTAGGAGGATAATAGGTTGGAGTCAGTCGCTCGCCGGGGCGTGTCACAGGGGCGGGTACCAATCCGTCGGCTGGACGCGGACCGTAGGTCGCTGGAGCCGGTGTCTCGAATGGCCGCGGACCGGCATCTCTAAATTGAGCGCTGTAAGTCTGAGAATTGAATCGCGGTTGTCCTAGTGAAGATTGATATGGCGCGACACCTCCGGACTCGTTCCACCTGACGTTTGGTGGAGTGGTTACCGCCACATTACTGCGGAATCGATTGGCATCGCTGGCGGCCGGTGGCTGCACCGTCTGAGTCGTTTCCCGTCGATCTATATTGTCGTACGGACTCCAGTAGTCGCTAGCATTGATAGCAGGAGTTGTTTGAACTTCCTGATTTCCATCTCGAGGAGGCGAGACTTCCCAATTCATAGTATTTAACCCTCTCCGCCGAACTCGGTGCGCTCACCAAGTACCAATCAATCTATTTTTGACGCCAACTGGTGCCTGCCAGTTAGGGGAAGATTACTGAAATTAGGGTCGAGTGACAATGTGGTAAATACGTTGTCCCAATAACTGACGGCGGGAAACCCTCACCACTTCAAGATTCGCTGCTCGCCCCCGCAGATGTGCGAAAGTTTACTTGCTTGAGATATTGGCTCTTGAACCGCATTGCGTAAGCCTTTTCGGGTTTTTATAGCTGTTGTGGAACATTTGTCAGTCAGTTTTGATATTTGACCAGAACTCCAACGCCTGTCAGGGGGTATAAGAAGATAGGTGGAGTTGAGGTTTGACGAGATGATTCTGGCTGACACCGTCGCGATTTTTCTGGTCATAGTAGGGCTGTTGATCTCGTTCAACGCAGTCTGGCTTTTTGCTAAAGCCCTCTGGCCAAACGTAGTAAGTCGAGCCACAACTGTGCATGAAGGCGGGCTTGTGAAGTCGTTCTTCATAGGACTGCCCATTACGGTGGCTACTGTATTTGTCATTGGAGCCTTGGGAAGCGTAAATCAAGGACCCGCCGGAATGGTGGCTGTGGTTGTGCTGGCTGTATTCTTCATTTTTTCCAGCATTGGCGTGGCCGGATTGGCAACGCTGTTTGGCGAGCGGCTAGACAGCTCGTCACGATTCCACAGCGGTGAGCCTGGCTGGAAGACCACGCTCAGAGGCGGCATCGTGCTTGTCCTCAGCTATCTGTTTCCGCTTGCCGGCTGGTTTGTCATATTGCCGGTGACCACCGTCATCGGTTGTGGTGCCTCAGTTCGTGCTGTTTGGAGAGGGCGCAATGAACGTCGATCGTTGAGGCGAGAGCCTGCCATTGCCGGTGAGCCAGCTAAGGCAGAGATGGAAGAGATTGTGTCAGTGGACAGGCAAATGGCATAGCAGCAGCAAGACCGCTGAGGGTGTGCTAGCTGACGACGTTGGTTGAGATGCAGAGGTGATGATGACGACACTGCTTATCGAAAATGTCATCTGCACCAGGCGCGAAACGATCAGCTGGGATGATCATGCGCTGCTGTCACTGGGACAATCTGCAGAACAGAGAGCCGTCAGTTGAGGATCGCCAGACGAGCGCTGCTCAAGGCTTCCGCACTGTTGGCGGGTGGTCTGCCGCTGGCCGGCTGTGATGGTATCATCAGTGGTATTGCCGGAAGGCTCGGTCAAACAATTCCGGAACGGTTATGTGCGCCCGATTCAGAAAAGGTAGACGCGGATTTCAACCTGCTCTCCAGAGCTGGTTTCGGACCTTGGCCTGGTGATCTCGAAAGACTCAAAGAGATGGGTGCCGCTGCCTGGATTGAGGAGCAGTTGAAACCGGACTCGATAGATGACGGTCTCTGCAATTTACGTTCGAGACGGTTCGAATCACTCCACTTTCAGCCCGGCGACTGCTATGACGTGAAAAAGGAGGTTCTTCGCGCCGACATCACTCGCCATACGTTGCTGAAGGCGATGTATAGCAAACGACAGCTCTTCGAGGTGATGGTCGAGTTTTGGACAGACCATCTCAACATCAATCTCGAGAAGGGTGATTGCATATATCTTAAACCACACGATGATATGAAGGTGATTCGCCCTCATGCATTGGGACGCTTTCGCGATCTCATCAAAGCCTCGGCTATATCACCGGCGATGCTCGCATATCTTGATGGGAAGGAGAACAAACGAACCTGTCCGCGCGATGTTCCCAATGAGAATTATGCGCGTGAGCTTCTGGAGTTGCATACACTCGGTGTTGACGGAGGATACACGCAGAAAGACGTATTCGAGGCTGCCCGCTGTTTGACTGGTTGGCGTGTGAAGGATGAGTGGAGCAAGGGAGTTGTCTATTTTGACGAAAGCAGGCATGACAATGGGCGAAAAGTGGTTCTCGGTCAAGTGATCGAAGCGGGCGGTGGTGGAGAGAGGGATCTCAATCGTCTCTTGGATATCGCCTGCAGTCATCCATCTACTGCCTCGCATATTGCCAGAAAGTTAGTCGCTCTTTTTGTCGCAGATCAACCGCCTGTCTCATTAACTGATGCAGTCAGCCGAGAGTTCATCAGCACTGACGGTGATATCACGCAATGTGTGAGAACGATTCTTCTCTCACCTGAATTTCATCAGCAACGACAGGTCAAATTCAAGCGGCCGTTTCGCTTCGTCGTCTCTGCTATGCGCGCTCTCGGTGCTGATAGTCATGCCAGAGCGGAAGTGGTCGAATATCTCAATCGAATGGGCCAGAGCCCTTTTCAATATCCGACTCCCGACGGTTATCCAGTCGAGATGTTGCCCTGGCTTGGCACTCTTCTTTGGCGATGGAATTTCGCTTTCGAGCTTTGCAGCAATAAGATTCCATCTGTAAATGTCGCCCTCCCTGAATTAGAGAGTGCCATTGCAAAGGGTGCCGGTAAGTCTAAGGATGCGACGGAGTTAGTAGCCCGATATCTCCTGGGCAAGCGCATGTCGTCATCCGAGCTGCGAATCTTGCAGGAGCAGCGAACTGGGCTTGCCGTGAAGGGCAACGAATTGAGTATTTTGTTCGGTATGGTCATGGCTTCTCCATCGTTTCAGGAGTATTGAGATGAAACACGGGATTGAAGAAGCTAAGTTCTCGAGACGAGACTTCCTTCGCCGGCTTGCCTTCGTGGCTGACTCCGATAAGGGTGAACACCGTCACACGCTTGTTTGCGTCTTTCTCCGCGGTGGTGCTGATACCCTCAACATGATCGTGCCGTACGGTGACGACGACTACTATAAAGCCCGACCGACTCTATCAATCAAGTCTCCTGAGAAAAAAGGCGGAGCGAGTGCCGTCAAGTTGAACGACTTCTACGGGCTTCATCCTAAGTTGGCACCACTTTTGACACCGTACCGGGACGGTCGTCTGGCGATTATTCAGGCGGTCGGATGTGACAGCTCATCCGGCTCCCACTTTGAGGCACAGGATCAGATGGAGCATGGCGAGCGGTCCGGACAGCAATTGAACGGCGGTTGGCTGGGAAGACACCTTCGCTCGCTAGGAAATGACAATTTGACGCCGATGTCGGCGGTGGCAATTGGAACTTCTCTTCCCGAGTCGTTGCGCGGCGCGCCTTCAGCCAGTGCCATCTCGTCGATTGAGGACCTGAAACTCAATTTCCCCGGCGGTGACACGACGAAGGTTGCAAATGCCCTGGCAGCTCTCTATGGCACGAGAACCGACCTGCTTGGTACTGCCGGAAGGACGACGTTGGAGCTTTTGCGCAAGGTGGAGAAGATGGAGCATAAATCCTATCGCCCCGTCCGTGGTGCCGAGTATCCTGACAGTACTTTCGGTCATGCACTGCGGGAAGTGGCACGATTAGTGAAGTCCTGCGTGGGTTTGGAGGTGGCGTGCATTGACCATGGCGGATGGGATACGCACTTCTTTCAAGGCGCTGCTGACGGATTGCAGGCCGCAAACATAGAGGATCTGGGAAAGGGTCTATCAGCCTTCGACAAGGATTTAAGCGGTTGGAGAGAGCGTGTTACGACTGTTGTGATTACTGAGTTTGGCCGGCGGACATACGAGAATAGCTCAATGGGCACCGACCATGGAAGGGGTTTCGCTTGTATGGTCATGGGTGGAAGGACAGCAGGTGGTCAAGTATATGGATCGTGGCCAGGGCTGACGGAAGAGCCGCTTCTCTTTCTCGGTCCGGCAGGACTGACGATTGAGATAGACTTCCGCTCGGTGTTTTCGGAACTGCTTAGC
>CAYTDR010000689.1:0-4928 GCA_964436185.1 uncultured Candidatus Obscuribacterales bacterium
TACTGGGAGTTGGTCAGCGCTGCCCATAAGGTCAATGGTGGCCGCCTGAAACGTAGAAAATAGCGTCGGGCTCCACTGTTGCTGCTCCAATTTAGTCAAGGCAGCACCGCGAACGGCTGGAGAGGGTGAATCCATAAGAGCAAACATGGTGACGAGAGCGGCGCTCTGAACTTTCTCTACGTTCGACTTCGAATCGCCTTGGGCGGGCCGCGAAAGAACCCTTTGAATCATGTTGGCATCTTCAGGGCGAGCGAAGGGAGTGAACGCTGCAAAGGCGAGCAGATTCTTCTCTATCTCCTCGGCATTGGCCCACTCCTGGTAAACGTCGATTCTGTCTCTAAGAGCGTCCATAAACATCTTTTGCTGAGCCGGTGTCAGTTCATTCACGTGCTCATGAATGACTGCCACCATTTCCATGGTCATGTTGTCGCAGATTGAGGAAATGGCCGTCTTGTCGAGTTGGCGCGGATCTGCAAACAAAGCAAGCGCGACGCTTACGCGGTGTCGTTTGCGCTCCTCTTCCGTTTGTTCGTCGTTGATTGGTGTTTTTGTGTAATCCGTCTTCGATGAAGTTTCGATGGGACCTAACTTGGCAGTTGGCGTCGCCATGCATCGCTGACCTTGCGAAAGCAAGATCTGGGTCATCGTATCTGGTTTGTCTGTCAAGAACGAGAGATTGCCTAGCGTTTCGAGCAGCACACCCTTATCGCCTCTTTCATTCAGCATAGTCGATGCGGTATTGATGGCGAAGTCGAGGTTTTCGCACTTGTTTTTGGTTGCCAGTTTGCAGAGTAGTTTGGCGGCGTCGAATGCCATGTCCGAATCACCATTGACGGTGTCACTAGCGATTGCCGCCAGAAGAATAACGGAGTCCTTGTCTGACTGAGCGCCCAACGTGCATAGTTTTGGCATCAGTTGGGTGAGAGTTTCGCGGTCTGCTTCCATCATTACGGAACCCAAGCCGGTTACTCCGTTGTACATCGCTGTCGCGACGGTCTCGACACACTGTTTTCGTGCGTCATGTTTGCCGTCGCGCATTGATTTGCGAATGATTGCCTCCAGAGGCTGTCTGTACTCGTTGTATTCCTTATCTTCTTTTGCATTCAACGTTTGTGATGGACGGGCGAGTCCCATGCAAAGCGTATAGAGTTGAACCTGCGTTAGTTGAACTCCGTCTTTCACCGAGTTCAGTTTCGCTTGCAGATCTCTTGCAAGCGTTAGTTTGAAAGTTGTTGGAGAATCAAAGGGTAGCGCGGTGTAGAAGGTTTGCTCCTTGTCCACCTGTTGACGCAGACCCCATTGATCATCACTGTCCGGTGGTTTATTCGATCCCAGCAGGCTTATGGTGGCACTGAGGGCATACTGATTGACGGTGCCATCCTTGCGAACGATGGAGCCAACCAGTTGGTCACCTAGAAGAGCTGCCTCCTGGCGCGAAGATGCAGAGCTGATCTGGCTGCACAGCAACTGGGCTTCAACCCATTCCAGGCGCTCTTTGGCTGTCTCATTTCCTAGTTTGACTTCGGCTTGTAGTTCGCTTTGAAGCTTCTCGAGCTGGTCTTGACTGGGTCTGACTAGTGGGTTTTTGCCTATTTCCTCTTGAACAGGTTGTTCCAGAAAAACAACTTGCAGCCTGTCGCGCTCGACTTTCGCTAGATTTACTAGTGTCTTGTCGTTATTCTTCCTGAACTCAGCGAGTTCTCGAGGACTCAGATTGTTGGTTAACTGGTCGATGCCGGTGAGCTTGGACTTCAGTGCGTTAGCGAATAGAGTATCGCTCTTGTTGAGTGTGTCTAGAGCTGTTTTTACTTTCTCCATATCATTGCTCTCTAGGATTACTTGCTGCTGTCCAGGCTTGCAACTCTGAGACGGTAGAGTCGTATCGTCCGAAGGATTTGGCTCGCAGGTTCTCGAGATCTTGAGTGAGCTTCGCGGTTTGCTCGACTGACTGACCGGTGGGGCTGAGCAGTTCTCCTGCGAGTCGGCGATATTCTTCATTCGATTTTGCTCGCTCCGCCGCAGCATCACCCTGAGCGCCACTCCACAAGCCTGGGTTTTTCGCAAAGACATCTTTCACCGCATCGGGAAGATTTTTCGGAAGGTTTTCTTTCCTCTCGGAACTGACAGGTCTTCCGCTCGTAACGCTTCTCACGAATCCGCTGCCATTGCCGCGAGTAGTGTCGCCGGTGGTGCTGTCAGAGCCGCCATTGCCGCGAGTAGCGCCGGCGTTGGTGTCATCAGAGCTGCCATTGCCACGAACAGTGCCGGCGTTCGTGCCGCCAGAATTGTCTTTGCTGGCGGTAGCTCGCGGAGAGTTCTTGATAGCATTCATCAGAACCGACTCTCCATCACCGGGCTCGTTGAGTAAGTTGTTGAACATGGCAAAGTCGCGAGCGGCGTCTCTGAGGGCCACCGGATCTGTCGCATCGTTTGCCTCCTGCATGCGTTTGGCGGCATCGATCTGGGCAAGTTGCAGAAAAGCATGAAGATAATGAGCTTTGAGTTTGTCCTCGACGGCGAAGGTAGACTGGAATATCTCGTTGAGAACTTCTTTTCTGTTAGCAGGATCAGCGTTGTTAACGAAACAATCAACTGCTCTGTTGCACCAGTCCATATCGCGTTTTTCCACTGGCACGCCAGTTCTCAGCGCAGCAGCATAGAACGTGTTCGTTCGGTCCCGAGGAGGCATTCCGAGTCCTTTCAAATCATCGCACCAGGTTTTGGGTTCGACTGGAGCTTGATTGACTGCATCGCCGGTGGATTCCAGCGGCTCCGATGTTTGATCTTTACTTTCGCCGACTTTGGTGTCTTGAATGAGCATGGCAGCGCCAAGGTCAAACAACCGCAGGCGCTGAGCGGGTTCCTGAGCTTTTGTAGTTGTGCCGTCGTCAGTAACTGTCTTCGACTGTGTTTGATCTTGCTGATTAGTAAAAAATGGTGCGGAAAAGAAGTCTTCTAAAAGACGCTGTGCGCTTTTATTGTTGTTGGACGGCTCCCGTACTCCACTTTCGAGATACTCTGCCAAGAAGGGCGAAGTCTCAACTTCGTCGGACTGAGAACCTAAACTGAAATCGAAGAACTCTGCGAAATCATCCATGAGCACCCCTCCATCCATCCACTTTTGATATTAGTGAGCGATTTGGGGAAGAGTTGGTGACTGGGTCGGAATCGAGGGTGATCTCATAGGGAATGTATTTGCCCGAGCAAGATGCGAAGCAGGGCTAGTTCTCTTCAGTCTGTTTGTTGGAGCCGTGGCTGTACTTGTCGAAGTCGAAGCGATAGTACCTTAGCCCCTGTTGCCGCGCCAGAACCTACCAGCCCCACCAGCATCAGTAACCCGATAGGTCCTACGAGTATGCTGGCAACTACGTTTGCCGGTGAAATCATCTCTAATATGGAAACGAGAAAGCACATTACTGAAATTATCAAAATTCCCCACGAGGCGAACGCGCTAATTGAAACGGAGAGCTTGAAAGCGCGCAGCGGATCGGCTTCCTTGGAAATTATCGCAGAGGAGAAGCCAAGGGCGAATGGTACTGTGCAGGCTAAACCTAAAACGATACCAGTTGAGACTGCAGCTGTTTTGGTGAGTAGCACTAGTAAAAGAGCGGATGACGTCATCGAAAAAACAATCAGCCAGAGGATTGGTCTGTGTGTATCACGAAAAATTTTAACGTAGCGTCTGGCGAGGAGACATCCAAGGAACACGGATGCAGCAAATGGAGCGATCATGAGAAAACCGATAATCGATGACAACTTACTCAATGAACTGCTACTGGCGCAGAAGACCGAGCATAGACATAATGCAACCGGCATATACAAAAGAAAGAGCACCGCTAGATTTAGTCGATGCCAAACTTTCGACTGAGCAAACTTTTCATTGAGAATCGACGATGACATCGCCATGAAAAATGGGACGGTCAAACATGTTGCTAAGTCGATAGCTGTGCGCAATGTTCCTGAATCTACGGGCAAATGAATGAAATTCAGCAGCAAAATTGAGAGAATCAGTGGCACGCCTAAAAGACCGCTCATTAACAACATTGCCACAGTCGACGCGAGTAATGCGGCAAGATACTTTGCGCTGGACAGCAGAAAACAAAAATACAAAGAGAAGTTTGACAGGACTTCTCTCTTCCTTTCATGCGAAGCAATCGCATCCTGTCGGGGTCTAATAACGGACGTTGTTTCTGCGGATGAATTTTGTGGTCTCACCGCATACGGTGGCTCGGTTCCGCCAGCGGAGAATGTGTTATTAACCGCTTCTTTTATCTCTGATAACGTTCTGGCTATGTTTATTTTCATGCTGCTCCGTTTATGGCAATAATAGTAAAGGTTGGATTGTTCCGCTTGACAACCGATTGATCCATTATACGTAGCACAATCAGGCACTCCGATTTGGAAAGGAAATCTTTCGAATTCAGCAGCGCCGATTACCGTTTCGTTTCGTCAACTAAGAGTCTCAGAGCTGGCAAGTAATTGGTTCGGTTGGTATCTGGACGAGCGTTGACTCAAGAAGATTCATGGAACCTCTTGAACGTACGCCTCATTGAAAATGGTCCGGACATGGTCCGGAGTGCGGCGCCGCTGAACAACATTTTGTCCCTTCGTCCCAATCATGCCACTCAACTTGGTGCGTTGCCAGATATCGGTCAACGGCCTGCCCAAGAGTAGGAAAGAAATTCTCGGCGCCGATTTTCTCGAATAGACCGTATCGCTTTAATTGATCCTTTACTGGCCCCTTCATTTGAGCGAAACACAACTCCATGCCAAATGTACGCAAATCTTTTTCGAGGTCGGTGAGGGCGTCAGCTGCTGTGCAGTCGATATCCGTAACAGGCTCGGCCTCTACAACCACCCACTTAACAGGTGTGGTAGCCTCTGCCACGGCTTGCAAGATAGACTCGTGAAAAACACGCGCGTTGGCA
>CAYTDR010000690.1:0-4920 GCA_964436185.1 uncultured Candidatus Obscuribacterales bacterium
GCAAAGTGCGCCGGCTTGCCATCTACTTCAACCGGAATCTCAGTCCATGGTGCCACCGCTTTCACCCCCTCGACCTCGAGCACCGCTTTGTCCGGATTGGTCGGGAATGTCGCGCCACGACTGCCGTTCGAGCGGGCCGAAGGCTGAATCCAGAGATCAGCGACGAATGTTTGATCGACCCAGGCGCTAACCGTTTGCCGAAAGCTGCCAATCATGATCGCAAGACTTGCCATCATGGCTATGCCGACCATGAGACTGGCGACTGCAACCGATACCCTCCCTAGCGAGCCTTGCATGGTCATAACGGCCATTTTGCCCTCGAGTTTGAACAGTTTTTTGCAGACGATAGCCAGAGGTGGAAGACAGGCGGAAAGAAACACTGGCATTATCAACGCGAATCCAACCACACAGAGAAACGCTGACAAATAGCCGAAAAGAGGTAGATTATCAATCGCGGGAAGAGTCGAGCAATAGGCAGCCGTCACCAGGACGAACACTCCGCCAAGAGCCAACTTGCCCGCGTACTGCTGAGCCTTGTGTTCCAGCGACTGCCTGCGAGTCGCTTCTGCCGGAGCGACGGAAGCGGCCTCCAATGCCGGAGGAAATGCCGCGACCAGTGTAAACGTAATACCGATCGCCAGGGAAGCCAGAATGGTGAGAGGCTCCACCGTTGTAGATTCGAGAGGAATATTGAAATATAAGCGCTGATATGTTTGCGCCACCGCCTGCAATGACCAGTCAGCCATGGCGAAACCGCATGCAACACCTAGGGAAGAGCCGACGAATCCGAAGAACAATGCCTCCGACATCATTAGGAGAAAGACCTGAGTCTTGCTCACTCCCAACGCTCTCAATGTCCCTATGTCAGCACGGCGACGAATGACCGAGATCATCATGGTGTTGTAGATTAAGAACATTCCCACGACGAGTGCAATAAGAGTAAGAGCCCAGAGGTTGTATTCGAACGATTTCGTCATCTTCTCGACCTTCTCGTTTCGCTGCGAAGATCGTTCTACCATCACACCCGACGGAAGGTCAGCCTTCAATTTCTCAATTGCTTCATCGATTTTGTCAGGAGGCACGATGATCTCCACTTGAGAGACCTTCGGACCAATTTGCAGAATATGCTGCGCCAGCGACAAATCGGCAATTAGAAGTCTGCCGCTGTAAGCTCCTCCCAACCCCTTGTCGGGAAGGATGCCACTAACGGTGAAGTCAACATTTCGATCGTCAACATTCACTGATATTCGATCACCTGGTCTGACGTCTCCGTCGCGTTGGGCGCCAACGGCGTCATTGCCACGCTTCTTACTCAAGTTTCCTGCGGCAGCCAACTCGCCAGCCAGTTTGTCACCGATGTAAACTCCGTCGGAGGCGAAAACCGATGCATCCTCTCGGGACCCCTGCTGATCTTTGGCACCATTCTCTGGCGCCGCACCATATACAGTGCCCTCAGTATTTGTCCGCCAACCAAAATCAAAGTCGGCGAGGATGTCGATACCGACGAGCTGGACTACCTGTGGGGTATCCCCATCGATAACCACGTCAGCTCTAATCATCGGCGTGAATTTACCGTCCATCAACCATAACCACCGCAAGTCCGGAAGGAGCTCCTGGTCTAGATAGCGACCGGCGGAGGGGCGCAGCTCGATGTTGGCTTTTCCTGCGATGTCATCCACAGTCTGTTTAAACTTGAGCAATGCGGTGGTATTGGCGATACTGATGGCAAGAAAAACGGCCACACCGAGAGCGATACCGAGTACGGTGATAAGCGTTCGTCCAGGCGTAGTCAGGACATCTCTGAGAACGAGCTTTCTGACCAACCGCAGAGTCAGGTTCATACTGAGCATTGGCTGAGAATTCGGCCATCCTTCATATTGATGATCCGTTTGGCATAAGCAGATGCCTCAGCACTATGGGTTGCCATCACAATCGTTCTCTTCTTGTTCTCGTTTAGCTCAGCAAGAATCTTCAGCACTCTGACACCATTGTCAGTGTCCAAATTACCGGTAGGTTCGTCAGCAATAATCAGATCGGGTTCATGTATAACTGCTCTGGCGATGGCGACTCGCTGCATTTCTCCGCCGGATAATTGAGTAGGATAGAACTGTCTTCTCTCTGTCAGACCGAAAGTCTCGAGTAACTCGTTTACTCGACGTTCTATCTCCGACTGTTTGAGACCAGCTAGCTCCAGTGGCAGAGATACATTTTCGAAAACCGATAAAGTCGAAATCAAGTTGAAGAACTGAAATATAAAACCGATATGATCGCGACGTACTTCAGTTAACTCGTCATCGTCACACTTGGAGATACAGCGAGAGCCAAACCAGATCTCACCTGAGGTCGGCCGATCGATTGCACCCAACAGGTTGAGCAATGTGCTTTTTCCGCAACCGCTGGGTCCAAGTAGAGCAACAAAGTCTCCTGGATTCACTGTCAGGTCTATGTTGGCGATCGCTTCTACTCGACCTATGCTGTATTGCTTGGAAACATTTTCCAGTCGAAAGTGCGGGTCTGTGGTACTTACTTGGTTGCTGGGATTCTCGTTCAATTTTTTCCGCTCAGTGTTTCCATCTTAAGGGGCAACATCGTCATATCCGAATGAAGAGTTGCATCGCAATGTGACTATCGTTTCCGCCGCCGCAGGTCCAGTCGCAATGGAGTGTTTGCGTTCAGTTCGTCCAGGCGGAATCTATTCAACTCGCACAGCATCAGCGACGGCTTTCCTGTACTCGCACTGCATGTAGTACCAATACCGATCGGTAACCGTTCGAACAACCAGATACAGACAACGTCACGATTGTGACGAAATGCCAACCAGTACCTCTCGAGAGTGATATCAGACCTACACCATTCATCTTTCACTTGGCCACAAAGGACGTGAATGAATGTCAACAGCAACGCTGCAGGCGCAGTTGAGGCGGTTTGCGTGAAAGATGGTGACACCATTTTGATTAAGACCGTTGAGCCATTTTATTATCATACCCTCAAGATAACGGATGTTCTGCTCACGTTTTGATAATCTATCAGCTGGTCGACCCGGAACGAGATTGGCATTTTGAAGCTTTGAGGTTTGCTTTAGCCTGCAAATGCGTATATTTACATAGAAGCTCTAGTAAAGACCATGATTCAACCACAAAAAAACGCACCCACTACAAAATATAAGATCGATGAACATCCCGATATAAACATACTGGGCGAGTTCGTTGAGAAGGCGCGCACTTTCAAGGGCACCAAACATTGTTGGTATTGGGCCGATGCGCATAAATCACAGTGGGCGATCACCATCCAGTGTCCGATGAAGGAAGGACCGATCCAATGGTGGATGCATAAGACGACTAGAGAAGAAGGCGAAAAGATGGTCTGGTTCTACAAGACCGACGATCTTACTGTCACCTATGTTCAGATGCTGCTTGCTCTTGGCGAACCAAATCCTCTGGAGCAATTGGGAAACGCGAAGCAGCGAAACGATGTGCATACCCAATTCTTCTCTTCCGATGATGAGCCCGGTAAGCCAGCTTCGTTGAGCGATTCACTGAAGACGAAACGGAAACAGTCGATTGATTATGCGCAGGCGATGCAGCCCTCAGTGTCGGTTACTCCGCCACCACAGCCCAAACCAGGCGATCCTGGTTTTGCGCGGTTACTGCAAGGGCGCCTGAAGAGCAAACCGATTGCCGGCCTTCTCAAAACCATTGCTCAATCGGAATCAACCGGACGGCTTTGTGTCGATTCGCCGGCAGGCAAAACCATTGTTCAGTTTGGGCTTGGGTTGCCAGTGCACGCTTCATCGCCCGTAAATATCGGCGCCGAAGCGTTGATGGACTTGTTCATTCAAGACGACGGCGAGATTTCCTTTGACATGGACGTTCAGCCGGAAACAGTTAGCATTCAGGAATCGCTTGAGCAGTTGCTTTTACAAGGGTTCCATTACGCCGAAGCCAGTGAGCTCTTCAGGAAGTACGGTATCGATGGCTCGTCAATTCTGCAAAGGTCGCCAGGCAGACTGACAGAAGAAGAATTGGAGACGCGATTATTCAAAGGCGTGACGCACGCGATAAAGCTTCAGAAAGAAGTTTACAGCAACATCTATGGAACGATGAGCCTTGATGAGGTGGCGGCAAAACTGTCTATAGGCAGAAGTCGTTGCTTTGCGATTGCGTTCAATTTGATGAGATTGGGACTGTTGCTGGCACCTGACGGGCAAACCGTGACGATCGAGGCGACAGGCATGCCTCCTGGTACGCAGTTCGGAGGACCTAGCACACCGGCACCCGCAGCTTATGAACCGCCTCCGCCCCCGGTGTTCAAACCTAATGCATCGCCTGGTATGTGGGGTGCGAATCAGAGTGCCAATCGAACGCAGCCATTGATGCCGCCAACTTTCATATTCGGTGGAGCCCAGTCGCAGGGCGCGTCAGTCGCCGCAGGATCAGGTAGTACTAATAGTGGTGCGCAACCACAAGCGGTGGCACCTCACTCGCCAGGACAAAGCAGTCCGAATTCTTCCAATCAATTGAACTCATCCTCTCCGCCGCCATTTCCACAAGGGTCGACTCCGCTAGCCGCTGGCGGGCAGCAGCCGCTGCCTCAAGGTCCATTGTTCGGTGAGCAATCAGTTCCGCCCAACAGTCAAGTTGTGCCGCAGTTCGGTAGCGGACAGCAACCGCCACCAGGCCCGTTGGTAGGTGAGCAGTCGATTCTACCCGGTGGACAAGTTCAGCCCGTGCCACCACAATTCGGCATCGGACAACAAGCGCGGTCATCAGGTCCTTTGTTCGGTGAGCAGACGGTGCCGCCAGCACAGCAGGAGACACCATCGCTGCAGTTGAGCGCAAAACAGCCCGCGCAGCCTGGTCAATTTGGCGGAGTTCAACAGACTTTGCAACAGCAGCCGGTTCCGTTAAGCGGTGAACAACA
>CAYTDR010000691.1:0-4916 GCA_964436185.1 uncultured Candidatus Obscuribacterales bacterium
TTTCTGTTACCTCGTCTTCCCACGGAATATCGAAGTCGTTGGCACCATAATCGAGGGCTTTGAGTCCGTTCGTATTCTGCGTAAGAACCGAAGCGCGAATATGTTTCACGTTGTCCAGGTAGATTCTCGACAAAGCTATCTGCCGTAGATACTCTTCCGGTCCAATCTCTTCGCCGCCAAGATCGTTGTTATAAGGCTTGTAGGTCCAGCAGAGGAAACTGAATAAACCACCATCGGTTTCATCCTGGAACTTTCTTACCGACTCCAGGTGATCCAGACGTTCATCAAGGGTTTCGTCGAAACCGATAACCATGGTGGCAGTCGTTTTCAACCCGGACTCGATTATTGTCCTCTGGGTGTCATAGTACTCTTTCACCGTGTATTTCTGCGGACTGTGCCGTAACCTGAAAGAGTCAGTAAGAATCTCTGCACCACCTCCGGTGATCCAGCGAACACCAGCTTCCTTGAGAAGACGCACCGCCTCCTCCGTTGACAGCTTGGAGAGTCGTGCGACATAGAGAAGCTCAACCACAGTGAGAGCATAAAACTCGATCGTATCGCCGTACCGCTCTCGTATCGAGCTGAAGAGATCGATGTAGTAATCGATCTTTAGTTGCGGGTTGAAACCACCGTTGAAACCGAACAGGTCACCTCCAGCTTCGAGCAGCTCATCGATCTTGGCAAACACCCATTCCTTAGTTCGGACGTAGCCTTCTGGAGACCGTGGCAGTCTATAGAACGAACAGTAATCGCATTTCGCTACACAGATGTTCGTGTAATTGACGATGCGCATGATGAGATAGGTGGCGGCTTTCTCGTCGTGGAAGCGAGCACGGACCTTGCCGGCAAGACGTTGCAGCTCGCTGTCGCTAGCGTTCTTCCAGAGCCAGCCTGCCTCTTCGCGGGTTATACGCTGGCAATTGTCTACCTTCAGCTCTAACTGTTCGATTGAAAGTGTGTTCATTTCTTACCGCAATTACTTATCCTGACAGGATGCACGACAATTATTGTTGAGTGAGGATGAAAAAACCATTCCAGTTAGTTAAGGTGTATCACCCAGTCGCTTAATTTCCAGGTTCTCCGCGTCGCCGCGGAACAAGCAGAATGCCGAAAACTTGAGCTCCGGAAGCTGGTCGATCTGCTTCTTCAAGTCCTTCTTCTTAGGCAGCAGTGAGACCTCTTGGAACTCCCGACGCAGTTTCTTCAGCGCCTGGCTAACGGGCTTCAACTCATCTCTCTTTGGATCGTAGATGAGGGCCAGCTTGTCCTTCGCTTCCGGTGTTCCACGTCCTTCCTGCTCCAGAATGCTGACCACGCGCTCGAAGCCAATCGAGAACCCGCAGGCCGGTATCTCTCGCCCAAGGAATTTTTCCAGCATCTTGTCGTATCGTCCGCCTCCTGCCACCGAGGAGGTATAACCAGGAACCGACACTTCAAAGATCGGACCGGTGTAATAGCCCATCCCGCGGACCAAAGTAGGATCGAAAGCGATGCGGAACCGATCCTCGGCATATTCTTTGATCGCCTCGATCAGGTCTCTCAACTCATTGAAAGCAGCTTCATCCAGCCCTTCCAACGATTCCTTCAAGTTCGTCAACATCTGCATGCCATCGCCTGCGGTGTCTTTGAGTTCGAGCATGATCGGCTCGAGAAAATTGCGCAAACGCTCGACAGCGCTAGAGGCAAACTCGCCTCGCTCCAGCTCTGCAATCACTCCGTTCAATCCAATCTTGTCCAGTTTGTCGACAGCGATAAATACCGAGTTGTGCTGTCCGGGCTCGAATCCGCATGAGGCAGCAAGCGCCTGCAGAATGCGCCGATCATTGATGCGCACCGTAAATTTCTCAAAGCCCAGTCGCTCCAGAGCCTCGGCTGTAGCACCGATGAGCTCTAGCTCTGCGAATGGTCCTTTAATTCCAATGATGTCTATATCGCACTGAGTGAACTGTCGATAACGCCCTTGCTGCGGGGCCTCTGCACGCCAGACGGAACCGACCTGCAATGATTTGAATGGTGTCGGCAGATCGTTCATATTACTGGCGTAATAACGGACAAGCGGCACTGTCAGGTCGAAACGCAGCCCGAGATCGCTGAGCTCGCTTCGCTGTTTTTCGTCTCCGGTAAGCTCGTCCCGCTCTTTCAGCGCCTTTTCAAGCTTATCTCCACGCTTGAGAATCTCATAGATCAGCTGCAGGTTCTCACCACCTTCTCCACGCTTGAGCAACTCAATACTCTCCAGACAAGGCGTCTCGATACGATGGAACCCATATGATCCATAGGTCTCCACAATTATTCTGGTCGCCCAATCTCGTATGTTGACCTCTTTGGGTAGCAGGTCTCTCATTCCTCTCGGGGGTTGAGTTCTCAATTGAGTTTGCGTTGTCATGTCGACGATTTGTCCTGAATTAGCCAAAAGATAGAGCGCTGGCGCAAACGGAACGAACTGCGTTAAGCCGCTCGATAGAAGCCCGCCTGCGCCAACGCACGTTGCATACTAACATCTTGCTATCTTTAAAATCCCTATTTTCAAAGCAGTGCAAAGCAACAGGTTCGATTTAACTCGCTGAGCCGACCGACTGATGAGTCATTTTTTTACGCGTCTGATTACGCTTCGCAATCTCTTAATGCCGACGTCTATCTGGCTCTCAGGCATATTGCCGTAACCGAGGAGGAACTCGCCTGCTCTGCTGCTGCGAGTGTAAAAGGATTTCGTGCTTGTCAGCATGAGACCTTCGGCTGCCGCTTCTTCTACCAACTCCTCATCATCAATATCATCAATTGTAACCAGAAGACTGAGTCCGGCTATGTCACCAGCTACGGTGGCATCTTCGCCCAGGTATGTCTTGAGCGAGTCGACGAGAACCTGCCGTCGTCTGGCATAAATAGACTTCATGCGCCGTATATGCTTATCCAGTTGCCCGGAGTCCATGAAGTCGGCAATCGCTGCCTGTAACTGGGTTGATATCTGCTCCGCCGATAGCCAGCGAGCACGCGTATATACCTCCACAAGGGACTCTGGTACCACCAGGTAGCCGACGCCGAGGGACGGGTAAAGCGTTTTATTGAACGTGCTCATGTAAATGACTCTCTCGCCAGTATCCAAAGTTTTGAGAGCCGGAATCGGCTTCCCTCGATAGCGAAACTCGCTATCGAAATCGTCTTCTACTATCATGCATCTCTGCTCTGCGGCCCAGTGCAAAAGCTCGAGCCGGCGAGGAAGAGTAAGAACCGCACCAGTAGGGAATTGATGCGATGGTGTCACGTATACGACGGTGATGTTGTGCTGAACCAATCGGGATAAGTTACTCGTTCTAATTCCATCCTTATCGACGCTGATACTTCTTATGGTGGCGCCGTAGGCGCGAAAGATGTCACGTGCTGGGGTCCAAGAAGGATTTTCAAAGAGAGCTTCGAGACCTTCCTCGATATGGATTCTCGCCACCATATCTAGTGCCTGAGAATGTCCACAGGTAATGATCACCTGCGCAGGCGTGCATTTCATTCCTCTAGTTTTTTGGAGTTTGGCTGCTATAGCCTGTCTCAAGGGAAGATACCCACCAGGAGATTTCGAAAAGTCTAGATGATCTGCCTCTTTGGATCGGAAGGCTCTGGCTATCACCTTGTTCCAATCAGCGAAGGGAAGTTCATCAAAAGCCGGTTGCCAACTGTGAAACGAGAAGATTTGTTCCTTCTGGGATGATAGTAAGGTGATCGATCGAGCATACCTGCCGTATTGAGACAATGGAACCGAACTATCGTCTATATTGTCGTCCGTCGATCGAGAAATGCTCAAATCTGGCTCCCTGAGCTCAAGAGAGACGAATGTACCTGAGCCTACGCGGCTCTCTAAATAGCCTTCTGAGATCAACTGATCATATGCGCTTACTACTGTCTTTCTAGATATATCTAGATCCTTGGCCAATTGTCTAGATGGAGGTAATGGATCCCCAGGTTCCAAGCTACGCGCCAGAATCAGGGCTCGAAGCTGTTCAAAAAGCTGCTGATTCAGAGGCGTAAAAGAGTCGTGTTTAATTAGTATTTGCAAAGGTTTCATCATGATTGGCACCATCAATGTCGCTAATGATATTGGAACCTATCCACCCCGGATCACCGTGAATCGGCTCACACTGCCACTATCTGTCACTATTTCGAAGGGGTCCAATTCGAAATTGGACCCCTTCGAATGGAAAAATATTACAATTCGTAGCGAACCGATTGACTTCTTGACATTCCCGGCTATTCTTAAAAAATGCACATGAAGGGTGCTGGGTCGCGTGTTCGTCGAAAGAGGTTCAATAATGCAAGTCATTAACAATCAGCCGGGGGCCTATGATCTGGAAGACAATCTAGATAAATTTAGAGATTACTTAAAGAGTAAAGAGATGGGAATGCATACTCAGCGTGCATATGTTTCTAGAATAAGAAAGTTCTTGAAGCACACAAGCCCAAGCGAGTCTGCAAGCCAAGATCTAAGTATGCGATCGGGCTCGGAATGGTATCAACTTCTTAATGAGTATCTAGAGTATCTAAGAGATGAAGAGCAATGTAGTCAAAACACTATTAATAATGCAATTACGGCCATAGAGCGTTTTGTAGAAAGTTTGGGCTCATCGATGCCTAAGGCGCAACGAGAAGTCTGGCCGAAATCCAAACCAAAACCTCTCACCGATGAGGAACAGAGCAGGTTCCTCGAGGCAGTCTATCGCTGTCGTTCGACCAAAGACAGAGCTATAAATCTTCTATTGCTTTTTACTGGTATCAAGATCGGAGAATGTATATCTCTTGATGTAGAAGATGTTTTGCTCACACCAAACAGCGGAAGACTGGCTGTGAAAGGCAGCCGCAGCGTGCCTCTCAACCTGATGGTTCGCAAGTCCATGCATGATTGGCTACAGGAAAGAGCGAAGAGATACGCT
>CAYTDR010000692.1:0-308 GCA_964436185.1 uncultured Candidatus Obscuribacterales bacterium
GCGGCATTGGAGGCGCTGGAAAGCGAGAGGGTTGATGTAATCGTGCTGGACAGTCAGGTCCAGGGTTCTTCCGGCCTGGCTTTCTGCAAGGTGCTCAAAGAGAGCACCAAGTGGAAGTATATTCCTGTAATCGTGATCATACCTGAGGACCGCTCCGCCTCGGTGCGTGTGGAAGCACTCAACGTGGGAGCGGACGATTGTATAATCGACTCCTGTTTCGACGCGGAGTTGACTGCTCGAGTGCAATCCTCCTTGCGCCATCGCAAAGTAGAGCGTGGGTGATTTGTGCATCGAGGAATTTGACGGGC
>CAYTDR010000692.1:318-4909 GCA_964436185.1 uncultured Candidatus Obscuribacterales bacterium
GCGAGCAAGCTGTCCAGCTGCAGTTGCTCGAGGACTATGCCCAGCGTCTGGAAAAGGCGCACGAACAGCTTTCCATGGACCGCCAGGCACAGATTCAGAAGAACTCGCTTCTCGAGCAGCTAAAGCGAGAGTCCGATGTCTTGAGACATCAAGATAACCTGTTGCATCGCATTAGCAACATCATTCGAAGATCTTTTGATATCCACGACAATCTGAAAGAGATGCTGGAGGCCCTGTCAGGGTGGTTCAGTCTCGACTGCGCATTCATCGTCATGCCCGCCGACGACGATCCTCAAGATACCTTGCGAGTCGAGTATGTGAGCGATAAAGAATACAAGGTGGTCGACAACGATCGCGACTTGAAAACGTTCAACGTATTCAAGGCAAACATGGAGTCGGATCAAGCAATCATCTCCAACGACGCAGCCAACGATAGAAGGCTGGCACCTTTTCATACGATTCTCAAATCGGGATTTACCATTCAGTCCTTGTTCTACATTCCGATTAATTACGACGAGAAACTTCTGGGTTTGCTTGTCGGATACAAATGCGAGACGAGAGCAAACTGGAGCCGCATCAACGAGAACTTCATGAAGTCGGTTGCAGACCAGGTCGCCATCGGGGTCGTAAACGCCAGGCTGTATGCCAGAGTTCAACGACAAGCCACCACAGATGGTCTCACGGCACTCTTTAATCACAGGGTCGGTCAGGAAAAACTGGCCGAGCAGTTGATGTCGATCACTTCAAATCCATTAATGACACCTATGGCCACCCTGCTGGAGACACAGTGCTCAAGGCTGTCTCTCAAATCATCAAAGGCACCTGTCGAGACGTGGACATTCCGGTTCGCTACGGCGGAGAAGAGTTCTTGCTTGTCTTGCCGGAGATTACTCAGGACGGTGCTGTCGTGGTGGCAGAGCGCCTGCGAAAAGCGCTTCAAGAAAAAACGATTTGGCACGAGAGCATCGAGATCAATGTGACCGGAAGTTTCGGCGTATCCTCATTTCCAGACGACTCTGAAAGCCAACAAGGTCTGCTCGATCTGGCCGACAAATCGCTCTATCTCTCAAAACGGTTAGGGAGAAACCAGGTCCATACAGCAGCAGATCTCATGTTCAAGACGATTGAGGAGCGCGCACCTCAAACCATCACTGCTGCCGTCGAGACTAAGACGCAAATCACACCAGCCTTCTCGCCACCGCACATTTCCGATGAAGCTAAGGAGCAAGATCAACTCGTTCCCGAAGTGGTCGAGATGGTCAAATCACTCGCAGCCACATTGTATGCTCGTTCAGACTATAACAAAGCGCACCATCTGGAGGTCGCTCGCATAAGCGAACTTTTGGCCAAGGTGATGGGACTGTCTTCGCAGCAAGTGGAGCAGATTCGTGTCGCCGGGTTGCTTCATGACGTCGGTCTTCTCAGTCTGCCTGATGGCATACTGGACAAGGAAGGAGAACTGACGCCAGAGGAGCGCGAGGTAATAAAGCAGCATCCTCTTTTGGGTGCCGATATGCTGCGACCTGTGAGAGCGCTCAGAGAGATCTGCGAAATTCTGGAAAATCACCATGAAAGATGGGATGGAACCGGATATCCAAAGGGTTTGAAGGGAGAGGAGATTCCCCTGCCCGCGCGAATAGTGGCAATCGTCGACTCATATCACGCATTGGTCAGCCATCGACCTTATAGAGCAGCCATGCAACCAGAAGAAGCGATTCTCGCGCTGCAGCAGGGAGCTGGCTCGCAGTGGGATCCGTTTCTCGTAGATGTGTTCATTGCCGTGATGCGCAGTATGAGGGGCACCAAAAGTGGTAGCAGAGCTCCGGCGACTCCCGTGGCCGCGGTTGTAGAACTAGCTCAAACTTCCCAGACTGAGCCCAAGGAACAGTTGCCAGCGATTTCAGCAGTCCGTGCCGAAGCAATAATCGAACCGACGTTGACCGCGACAGTTACCCCACAAGCAGTGCAAGTTCGAAGTGTCGAGCCTCCCCAGACTGAGCCCAAGGAACAGCTGCCAGGGACTTCAACAGTTCATGCCGACGCTGTAATCGAGCCGGCGATGGCCACCGTTGCGACAGTAACTCCACAAGCAGAGCAAGTTCAAAGTATCGAGCTACCGCCTCCGGATTCCCTGCCGATACAAAGCGGGCTTGGAAACCTTGTTACCGAAGCACTCGAGCAATCGACTGAACAACCTCAACTTGAAATACCTGAGCCGACAAAACTCACTCCTTTGGAAAATCCGCAAAGCGAGCTGCAGTTTGCAGAAGAGTTGCCAGCGCTGGTAGAAGTGATCGCGCACTCCACGCCCGAACCAATCAGCGAGCAAGCCGAGAAGGTATCGGCTCCAGCGGAGCAAGCGCCGGCAGATTCGTTCTTCAACGATACAAAGGCCAGTCACGAAGCAGACCAAGCTGAAACTCAAGACTTGGACCGCTCAAAAATCAACTCATTTTTCGCGGAGTTGGATGCGCAACATGCAAAGGATGAATTGGATGCCGACGCAAGCGCTCTGATAACTCAGGAGACAGAACCGGTGCATCCAGTCATACCGGCTGGACAGACAGGCACATTTTTTGGTGACGGCCCGGTACAACAGACCAGAGAATACCCAGTAGTAGAGCCATTAGCCAACTCCGATTCGTTCTTCCCTAAATCGGCATCGCAACAGGAACAACGAGAGCATCCGCAAGAGAACAGCATTCAGGCGCCCGCAGCGAGCGTTCGATCTGAATCATTTTTCGAACCAATTGAACTGATCGCACCGACTCCCGAGATTAAACTGGAAGAGCCACAATCAGTGCACGCGGAGAAAATAATCTCCTCACAGTCTCCTGGTTCATTCTTCGAGGAACACGAGAAACCGATTGAGTCCGCACATTCAACTCAATTTACGGAAGCCGAGAGTGACAATAACAACGAGTCCGTGCCCGATATTCCATCTATCTCTGCACTATTTGCACCGACCAAGCCACAAGCAACGACAGATGTCGTTCAACATCAGGTCGAGAAGAAGGAACCGCTGCCAGAGCCGACCATCCGTCCGGTAGCCGCTCGTAGTGCTAAATCCGCACCTGGACTGACACAAAAGGATGAGTTCGCACAGACATTCCAAGAAAGTCCCTCACTTCCGCCCGCGCTATCGACTCTTGCGGAAACAAGCGCGTCTCTGCCGTCCCCGCATGTTGCAGAACAAGCGACTAATGGCGACTTATCTTCACAATCCGCGACCGAGCGAGAAAGAACCAGTCAACCACAGACCCATTCGACAGCGCAACCACCACTGCAGTACCCGACCCCGGAACAGTCTCGACGACCACCGCAGGTGGAGTCACAGTATCAACACTCATACGTGCAGGAAAATCAACCAATCAGTCAGTCGATGCCGGAGTTTCCGAAACCACGGGCTGCTGATCCGGTGAAAGAGGTACTACTACCAACAAATTCCAACCAACCGGCCAATTGGGGACAATCCGCATTCCCGATTCCACAACCTCCGTTAGATCAAACACCTTCACCTTCGACTGATCGATCATCAACTGCGGGATCGCTACAATCGTTAATTGCACTGCCGACCAACAACCAATCAGTTGACCAAGTTCAACCAATTGAAACGCATGCCAAGGGACTTTCACTCCCGCCAGTCCCGAGTCCGCCGGAGCAACACGCGCCGCAATCGCAGCCACCATATCAGGTGCAGCCTACGCAAGCACCGGTGCCTCCATACAAGCCGCTTATTCCGCCGACCCTACCGCTGGAACCTTTGTATCCGCCACAAGACAGACAGCCACCGTCACCACCGCAGCCCTCATTCACACCCTTGGACCAGCAGGTGCCCCATCCGCCGCAGCCGTCATACCAGCCGCTGGAACCGCCTGTGCCGCCACAATCGCCGCACCAGTTGTACCAACCTATCCAGCCTCCCATACCGACTACACCGCAGCCGTCATCGTACGGGTCACTAGAACCTCCGCTACCCGCGCAACCGCAGCAGCCATCGTACCTGCCAGTCCAGCAGCCGATGGCGACTCAACCAGCGCAGCCATCGTACCAATCGCCCGAACCACCGACACCAATTCAAGCACCACAACCATCGTACCCGCCGCTTCAGCAGCCGATGCCGACTCAACCTATTCAACCACCGTACCAGTCGCCCGAACCGCCGACACCGACTCAACCACCACAACCGTCGTACCTGCCACTCGAACCGCCATTACCGCCTCAACCGCAGCCGCCATACCAGTTTCTCGATCAACCGAATACGGCTCAACCACTGCCGTCGTACCCATCGATGACGACTCATCCACAGCCTTCTTACCAACCGCTCGATCAAAGAACGGCTCAAGCACAGCAACCCTCATATCAACCTCTTGAACCGCCGATCCCTACCCAAGGGCAGCAGCCGTCGTACCTAACAGTCGAGCACGCTCAACCGCCACAACCAGCATATCTGCCGCATGACCAACAGACATCCGGCAATGCACCAGTGCCATCATATTCGCCCCTCGAGCAGCAGCAATCCTACCCTACCCAGCCTCAAACGATTCAACAGCCGCAACCAGGTTATCAGCAGTCCGCCCAACTGCAACCA
>CAYTDR010000693.1:0-4106 GCA_964436185.1 uncultured Candidatus Obscuribacterales bacterium
GATGAAACATGGCTATATCATCTGCAACGCAAGGAGTACTCCGAATGGTTCGAGTCAAAGATTAAGGATGACGAGCTCACCGAAATCGCCAAAGAAGTTGAGAATAATGATCAACTGTCAGCAAAAGATAGTCGTGCCCGCATTCTTCGAGCTATTGAGGATCGATTCACGGCGCCGGCCAAATCTGACCTCTAACGTGCTCCTCTGCACCACCAACGGCTAAGGCCACGCCTGGCTCATTTTAATAATGCCGCCTGTTTTCCTGCTCGCATCTGTCGAGCGGCCCGGCACCGGCACGCAGCGCGAAGGGTCGCAGTTGCATTAACTGTGTCCATTGAATGCATCGCCTGTAAACCGCAGCCGAACCTCGTTCTACCTTGCACCTCCATAGGCCAGGCGACTAGGATTCTGGTCTTTGCTCCGGATACTCCCCGATATTAACAGCAAAAGCGCGTCCGGCACCTTCCCTTAAAATGAAGAAGCTGAGGGTGTCTTTAACGGTCTTGGAGCGCACATAATCTTGAATGTCTTTGGCAGTTTTCATATCTCGACCATCAATCTTTTGAATGATATCTCCCTGCTTTATGCCGGAATCATCGGCAGGACTGCCTTGATATACGCGCGCAACCAGCACACCTCGAGTATCACTCGTCAGTCCTAAACTCTTCGCCATTGTCTCGTCAACTTCCTGCATGCCGATGCCCAGCCAGGGTCGAACGATTTTCTTGCGATCGATCAGATCTGAGCTGACAGATTTGGCTATATCTACGGGTATGGAGAAGCCGATGTTTTGCGCATCCGCGCGAATCGCCGTATTTACGCCGATGACATCTCCATCGAGACTGAGAAGCGGACCTCCGGAGTTTCCTCTATTAATTGCTGCATCAGTTTGAATAAAATTGATGTTGCCGTTGATGTCTGTCACCGTTCGTCCGACTGCAGAGATGATTCCCATGGTGACAGTATGGTCGTAACCGAGCGGGCTGCCGATAGCTATTGCAAACTCTCCTGGACGCAAATTGCTGGAAGAGCCCATTTTCAGATACGGCATCTCTTTCAAATCGACCTTAACGACTGCCAGATCAGAGAATCCATCGGTACCAATTACGGTGGCAGCCACCTTCCGCTTGTCTTGAAGCGTGACCTCGATTTTGCTCGACCCCTGTACGACATGGGCGTTTGTCAAAATGTACCCGTCGGGCCTGATGAAAAATCCGGACCCGGTGTTGCGGCTCTTCTTAGCGTGGGGAAGTTGATCAAAGTTTTTCGGGCTGACTCTTCGCCCATTGTAGAAGAACTCGAAGTTCTCGAAGCCGTTGAACGGCAGATCAAACATCGAGGGAAACTTCGAAGCATCCGGTTGCCTGTCAACCTCAATCAAAACCACTGCCGGTGCCGCAGCCTGCGCTATATCTGCAATCGCAGAAGATCCGAAAGGGAGTTTGGAAATCACCTTGGTTTTATTGTTCGATGAATCAGATTTCTCGTCTTTTTGCGCCAGAAACATTGCCTGGTCCGGGAGGATATCCTCGGCGGAGTTCTCGTATCTGGCAAGCTCAAAAGTGGAACCAATGTCACTACGCTTATGGTAAGAGGCACTGAGCTGTCCGACGCTGAACGAGATAGCAACTAAAAGGACTGTAGCTCCAGCTATAAAGACTGTCCGCTTTTCAAGCATGTGCCCACTCTCCCCCTGAGGATGTAAACCGGTTCCTAAAACATAGTATGGGAACGAATCCTATCAATAGCTTAACCCGATTGCACAACAATCCGCTCATCTTCACACTGCTTTCAATTTTCAGTGTTGACATTCGCCGTCGCTCAAGCTCTCGGTGCAAAATCCGGATAACAGCGACGCCCCAGGAAGTTCTTTGTTCCAAACTAAACCAGGCTTAATCTGAGAAGTTGATTGATACCGGCCGGTCCAGTCATGGGATTCAAACAGCATATTACTCAAGCCGAGTCGTGCCCTCAGAAATGGGCTGAATCATTAGGCGGTACACGACTGATTATATGGTCGAGCTTCTTGTGAAACCAGCAAACTTTGGAAGTAATGCCGCTAGAATCCTGGCAACAACGCAGAATGGCTTAAAGAGCGACTGTCGAGATGTTGCCGGATTCGAGTTCGCAGGGACTGTGTGGAATATGCAGTGACAAAGACTATGCGGTTCAGGCTCGAAAAAGCGCGAGCCAAGGTTCCGGGAAGCACGATTAGATCTGCCTACTTCAGCACTTTGTAGCGCTTACCGACCCATTCCCAGATGCTGAGCAGCTTGATAGACCTTCCCTTCCGTGAGAATCGAGGGTGCAATCACCACTTCTACGTCTTGCATCTCTTTAAGTGTACCTGCGCCCAGAGTACCCATGCTCGTTTTAAGCGCGCCTGAAATATTTTGAGTGCCGTCGTCAACATTTGCCGGGCCGTTTACGATCTGTTCCAAACTAACAGTCGTGCCAACCTGAATTCTCGTACCGCGAGGCAAAACCGGACTCGGTGTTGCCATACCCCAATGGAACCCCTTTCCTGGCGCCTCTTTCGCTCTAGCCAATGGAGAGCCGATCATGACTGCGTCAGCACCGCATGCGATGGCTTTGCAAATGTCACCCGAAGTGACCATGCCACCATCAGCGATGATAATGGGAGCTGTTTGTCCGCTCTGAGAATATGTCCTGGCAGCACCAGCACAGTCAGCAATGGCAGTAGCCATAGGCACGCCAATACCGAGAACGCCTCGTGAAGTGCAAGCGGCCCCTGGTCCCACTCCAACGAGAATCCCAGCGACTCCGGTTTCCATCAATTCGAGAGCTGTACGGAAAGCAACACAGTTGCCCACGATTACAGGGATACCTACTGACGAGCAGAACCTCTTCAGATCAAGTGCATCGCCTTCCTTCTGAGAACGATGCGAAATTCCGGTCACTGTCGATTGTATAAAGAGGATATCGAGACCGGCTTCTATAGCCAGTCGTCCATAACGTTCCGCTGCATTTGGTGTTACTGAAGCAGCAGCCACCACTCCCTTCTTTTTAATCTCTTCGACACGTTTACCGATGAGAGACTCGTTTACTGGTGCAGAATAAAGCTTCTGCATTACACCGACAAAGCTAGTTTTGTCGCAAGAGACGACCTCGTTGTACGCGTCTGTCGAGTCCTCGTATCGAGTATGAAGTCCTTGCAAATTAAGGACAGCAAGTCCGCCGATTTTTCCTAGCAAACCACAGATGTTGACGTCGACGACACTGTCCATGGCGCTGGCGATAATGGGAACCTTGAGTTCGTGATCAGCGATGGTAACTGAGATGTCACAGAGTTCGGGATCCATCGTGTCGGAACCAGGCACAAGGGCGACTTCATCAAATCCGTAGGCGCGTCGTGTTGCCTTGCCTTTTCCAATCGCCATACCGTGTTCCGTTGCACCTGTGTATTCAAGTGTGTTTCCCATCTTCAAACTCCTCTAAGATTTAGCTTATCTTATCATTCAAATCTAGAACTGCAGCCGTGTGTTGAGTCCCATGAAGACTCGTTTTCGCGTTCTATATATATTGAGGAGAGGTCCAGGCGACCAATCACCAGGAGTTTCTAAGAAGAACAGTTGAACAGCGGCGGTGCGCGCGCATTTGCTCGATTGTTGGATGGAATCGTGGTGCATCGCAGCACCCCGTAGCTTTGGAGATTAGTGTATCGATGAATTCCAGTGTTAATAGACGGCTTCGTCCCGTTCTAATATATAGAACAATTCCTCGGTTCATTTTGGTGCCTTATCCGGACACGGACACAATGACCAAATATGCAGCCAGGCGAACAAGACCCCGATAAGTAGCCGTTTTCAGCCCTAAAGCATCAGCTCTTATTAGCGTCGGGAAATGTTCTCCGGACTTGACATTCGATTTCACTTACCATATTGATTACCGATCGAAGTGATTATCAGAACCTCAAATTCAGGCATCCCAGCCAGATTCAAGCTATATTGCGTGTTCTGAATTCAGGCAGATATTACAAATCACTCACAAAAATTCATATTTCTTCCTCTTTTGTATTCCAGACAACAAAAATACGCTTGACTTCACCCGATTATTAACGTAATCTAAGCCCAGCACTTAGCTAA
>CAYTDR010000693.1:4116-4897 GCA_964436185.1 uncultured Candidatus Obscuribacterales bacterium
CGCTGCCTTCTGCAGCAATTCATTTTTTAAACACCTTACTACTTACATTTATCCAAATTTTCTGGAGGTTCTGATGAGAAACCTTACTAAATTGTTTGTCGCCGCCGCAGTATTGGTCGGAATGAACACAGCCCCAGCATACGCGCAATCTTTCGGAGATGCGTTCAGCTCACAAGCCGTTGAAGGCTCGAAGGGCGGGACTTTGAACTCTGAATACAATACCGGTACGCAAACTCAACACATTGATCAAGGTACATCCCCAGTTCTGCAAGGTGCCACCAACGGTACAATCGGTCCTCAAGGCGTTGATGCAACAGCCGTAATGGGCGTCAACACTGCAGGTACTGTCCGTGTCAATAACTTGGCCAACCTGGAAGCCTTGCTGAACATCATCGCTAACGGTATGGAAATCCTGGGTATTGCCTGGGGTGGACCTACAATGATCATGGGCTTCATGCACATGGCAGCTGGCTCACACGAAGCCATGAAGAGAGTACTCTTCGGAGCTTGCGGTGTCACCGGCGGTCTCGCAACCCCTGGTTGCATCAACTGGCTCGTTGCATCCGCTCGCGATGCCAACCTGTTCAGCTAAGAATTCTACGCAAACTGCAACGGTTATCGAGAGGAGCCTTCGTGCTCCTCTCTTATCCTTTTGAGGGGAGCCTGATGTTCCTCTCCGTTCGCTCTAAGGTACTCAACCAGTCTTCGCACGTCGCGCACAAGACGGGAAGCTCTAAGCTCCTAACAACACACGCTCGTCGTTACTGCATCGAACCTTGCT
>CAYTDR010000694.1:0-4894 GCA_964436185.1 uncultured Candidatus Obscuribacterales bacterium
CAATCTTGCATAGTTACGATTACAAGGTCATGTTCGCTCATGTCGACGCAATCTTTCTTGTCAATCCCAACAATCCAACAGGTACGGTTTTGTCCGAAAGCAAAATCACAGAAATCGTCGAGTGGTGCGCAAGAGAAAGTAAAATCCTGGTGCTGGACAACACCTTTAGATTCTTTGTTCCGCAGACCTATGATTTGTATCGGATTCTATTGGATTCGCAGGTGACGTTTCTCTCTATTGAAGACACCGGAAAAGTCTGGCCAACGCAGGAGATCAAGGCGAGCCTGTTATTTTGTTCGGCAGATGTGATTGAGGAAATTCGAGTAATTTACGATGAAATCTTCCTCTGCCATTCCAATTTTGCGCTGGGAATTCTTGCGGAGTTCTTGAATGATGCGCATCAGCGAGGTCTCGATCAAGCTGTATGGAATGAGGTCGCAACAAGAAGGAAAATGTTTAGAGAGACCCTCGACGGAACTATTTTGAAGATCCATGAGGCATCGAAATCTTCGAAAATTAGTGTGGAATGGGTATCGATAGATAATCATTTCATGAACGACCTGGCCCTTGTCGAACATTTTAAAGCACTAGGGTTGGTGCTCCTTCCTGGGCGGCAGTTCTACTGGAATAGAAAGGGTGATTTTGCTCATACCGGCTCCGCTCGATTTGCGTTGCTCAAGCCGAAGAGCGAGTTTCTTCAAGCAATCAACGTCATCAATCAAGAACTTCGGAGGTTAGGCGCATGAACACTATCTACCCGTTAGGTCACACGGCTGGAGAGCTGACCCGTCTGGATGCCCAGGCAATGCTAATGCGGGACTCGCAATTGGACCATCTTGCTTTCGAATCAACGTCTTGTCTCGAAATCGGTTGCGGCAATGGTTCCAATCTGCCTCTTCTGCGAATGGCTAATCCGAAACTCAAATATACAGGAATCGACACATCAGCAGGCGCAATAGCGGCAGCCCGAGCTCGTTTCGACGAGGACGTCAACGCTGAGTTCTTAGTCATGGACGGTTCTTCCACGAAACTTGATGGTGAGCAGTTCGATCTTATTTTCACCAAATTGGTTTTGTGGTCCGTTGGACCGAGCTGGAGTGAAGTCTTGCAAGAAGCGCTTCGATTGCTGGTTCCTGGCGGAACATTTTACGCGTTCGAGCCTTGCAACCACCTCGTTCAACTCTTTCCGAACCGACCTGCCGCGCAAGCATGGATGGATGCTTGGGACAAGGCAGCCATACAACGCGGACTCGATCCGTTTATCGGCCCGAAGGTCGCCGATGGCCTGCGAACCGCCGGATTCACCAGCGTCGATTCCAAGTTCTTTCCAGTCATTGCACCTGGAACAGAGAGTGACCGGTACAAGGCGATAGTGGAGAACCTCAAAGGGTTCTACATGGGTCCATCGGCTCATTCGTTTGGACTGACTTCCGATAGTCAGTTTCAAGATGCTGCCACTGCAGAACTTGACGACATGTCTCTCGACAATCTGGTTATGGATGCGCTGTACGTCTCCTGGGGCACGAAAGCAGCTCCGTCGTGTGCATAACCCCTGCAGAGCAGGCGTTCGCCTGCGCTGATGTTCAGGTATCCACTTACGTTGGCACTGGGCTATGCCCCCAGCCGACGTTGCCAGAAAGGCTTGGACTTTTGAGCATGCTGGGCCAAGAAGCTAACAAGTGGTCGATAACTTTGATGCGGTCGTGTTGTCGATCACAACAGTTCGCGATGGTCTCGTCTATTTGAAACGCTTATATCGTAGGCCTTACCAGTTGGGCCCGTTGTTTTTAGCATGTTGGGCCAAGAGGTTAATCAGTGGTCGATAACTTTGAGGGAGTGTCGTGTCGTCGAACACAACAGTTCGTGAGGGTCCCCGTCTATTTGAAATGCTTATCTCGTACACGAAAACATCGGCTGCATTCGGATTGAGATGATGTCCTTGTCGCGATTGCATGATTCCACTTCGATTGATGGCATTGACCATGCGTTGCCTGTCTCGTCCGGAGAGATTAGCTACTTGCACGCGAGCAGTTCTATTGACCGCTGCAAATCCGCCGGATTGCCGAAAACGAACGACACTATTATCGACGAAGTTTCCTGGATAGCCATGCTGCCAGTTCTGACCAGGGTAGCCGTGCTGCCGATCGATTTGTGGTTTGCCGGGATAACCGTATTCCCGATTCATTTGTGCCTGACCAGGAGACTGGCAGACGGAAAGCATCAAGACGATCATTAATGGAATTGTGAATTTCATAGCGGTCACCATTCGGGCTACATTCTAACTAAGTTGCGAATTTAGCTGATTTTGTTCCCTGCCCGGATTGCGAACATTCTGCAGTCGCCCATCCTTGCTCGGTTGATGTTGGTAGGCATGAATCCTGTCGTGGCAAGTTTTGCTGCGCCGACTATTGTAGTGGTGTTAAATATGGTGCGCTCGTTATTCAGCGAACAAACTGTGATTGCATGTTATACTTCGAGGCGCACGAGTATCGAGTTCGAGTGGTGAGATCGCATCGGGTTATAAAAGAGATGTTAGAAGAGCACTTCTTTACTTGCCCATACTGCTGGGAAACAATCTCAGTGCTGCTCGATCTAAGTATTGGCAGCCAAAGTTACGTGGAGGATTGTGAGGTTTGTTGCAATCCGATTTCAATTTTTTACGAGTCCGACGATGGCGCTGTCACCGCATTTAGTGCCGACTCCGCTTAGTTTTCACCTGGACAACGTCAACAAATGTTCCTGCTTCATCCGCCTTTGAGTCGACCGAGTAGGGCTCCGCCCTTCCTTTCTGAGAGGAATCGCTTCATGCAGGCTTCTGGCTTGTTGCGGCTGATTTGTACGACGCTACTACGATAAGGCAGTCTAGCAAGCGATCGTAGCCAAACGCGTGATCGTGCCGGACGCATATATTAGGATTAAAGCAATACCTTTTTCCTTATATAGCGAAATAACTTCGAGCTCGCCATCCAAAAGGCCCACATCGCGGCGCTCAAGAAACCAACTAGCCTCGTTCGGAAGGTCACATAGAAAGTAGTTCCTGTGGTGAATGAATCGGAATCAACTGGACTTCGAAACTCGTGGAATCAGCGAGTTCGCCATCAATGACAGCCGGCTTTGTACTGAGGTCAGGCCATTCCCTGAAGCATTTGCGGATTTAAGTGACGACGATGTAGTTGAAATTCGACATCCGCGAGTGTAGAAGATATTCGCTGCGGACTCCTTCTTCTTGGAAAGTGCTGGAATTAGCCCAGTACTGGCGGTTTGAGAAAGTTTGAAAAAATCGGCATCAAAAAATGTAGAATGTTATCTGCAAAAAGGTATTCTATTTTATGCACGTGTGGTATATTGTATTCATGAAGGGAAGCGAGGATGAATTTCATCCCGCGATTTCCGCATCCCCTGGAGGTTTCCGAAATGACACGTTTAGTTGCACTAACATCGAAACAAGATGCGCTCCAAGAAGCACACGCCGATACCAACGTAACTAGCATGGCTGGATTTGATCGCGTTGAGAAGGCTGAACGGGGTGCCGCAGGCGACGCATTGGACGCCTATCTTAAAGAAATTCGTAAAATCAAACTTCTATCCGCTGAAGAAGAAATCAAAGTGGTGCGCGCGATAGCCGCCGGCGATCGACCAGCGAGAGAACGCCTCATCAAAGCCAATCTCCGACTCGTCGTCAGCATTGCGAAGTCATACCGAGGACAAGGTCTTGAGTTCATGGACCTCATTCAAGAAGGTAATGTTGGTCTGCAAAGAGCCATCGACAAGTTCTCCCTGAGCAAGGGCTACAGGTTCGGAACCTATGCATCCTGGTGGGTAAGAGAAGCAATCACACGAGCATTGTCTAACAAGTCCAGAACCGTAAGACTCCCTGTCCACCTCGTTGAACTGATTTCGAAAGTACATAAAGTCAGAGAAACACTGAAGAGAAAAAATGGACGTGTTCCTACCGTAAAGGAAATGGCTGAAGCGACCGGACTTTCTGAAAGAAAAATTGAAACAGCTCTCAACTATGATCAACAGAGCATCTCGCTGGATGGCAGCTGTAGCCAGGATGATGGCGAAGAGTCTACTGTCGGACTTCAAATCGGCGTTCTTGACGATAGAGCTGAACAGTCGATATCTGCCGAAGACCTCAAGCGTACAATAACCAATTTGCTGACTGTTCTCTCCGAAAGAGAGCTTGATGTTATACGCCTTCGTTTCGGGCTCGAAGATGAAGAGCCGTACTCTCTCAGAGATGTTGCAGACAAACTTCATTTGAGTCGCGATCAAGTCGGCAAAGCATCGTGCTCGGCAATGAGAAAACTGAAACAGGCCGTCGAGGCAAAAGAATCAACTTATCTTGCTTTTCTCGCTTGATCGTTTTCATCGATCAAGACTATCCCCGCCAATTCTCATCCACCAATTCAAGTGATTGGTGGATGATTTTTTTTGCGTAGCATTTTGCTTTCCAGCCAAACGAGATGCCTGCACTCCTTTTCTATATCCATTTTCCTTAGGGAATATAGGTTGAAAAAAAGGTTACCGCTCCGTGAGCAGGTGAGGAGTCGAATAATCGAAGTTTTCTAGCATCGAGTTCGGCTCTAGATAATCCGCGATTTGCGACTGAAGATTTCATGATTAATCGCGCCTTTTGGCTGTAGAGGTAGATTGATCCGCACAGCTTTTCAGATCAATATTGTTGCTATGTTGACGCGCTATAACATACCGCTATCCGCTTCTGGCCTGCCGCTCGCTGATGACGAGCGGCTCGAATTTTGCCGGAAAGAATTATATCTTCTGTGTCCGACAGAGGCATCCTGCAGAGACCTTCTCCTTCAGCATATGTTTCCGAATGGTGCAGAATGCCGTTGCGGGTGCACAAAAATAAAAAGACAGCCCGGCTCGA
>CAYTDR010000695.1:0-4894 GCA_964436185.1 uncultured Candidatus Obscuribacterales bacterium
AGAGCACCACCGAATAAGGTTGACGCTTGAGGCGACGGCGCAGCTGCCGGCGCTTCCATCATCGCCGCAGCATCGCCTCTGAATGGCATCGCAGACGGTGCGCCAAAACCGGCACTGCCGAACATGTCGGGAGCATTGGCCTGGGCGCCTTGCGCTTGACCGGTGGGTACACCAGGCAATGGGCTCGGACTCTTCAACGGTTGCGATGATGGCTCCGCCTGCGGTGCTTCCATCGGACCTTTGAGTTTCTCTTGAATGGGAAGATCCCAGTGGCTCTGAATTTCCTGCGGTATCTTAGAAGCTGGTTTCTCTGGCGATGGGGCCTGATTTACTGGCGTGTCCCAGCGATCGGCTGAAGCGCTAAAAGGATCTGCTTTTGGTGGTGCTGTTTGATTGGCACCCAGTGACTCGGCTGGCTGGGCATATGCTTGCCATGTACCGGTCTCCATCTGCTCAGCCTCCAGGTTCCAGCTCCCGGCCGGTGCCCCAGCGGGAGCCCCTGCCTGCGGTGTATTGGCACCCCACCCGCCTGTGCCTGGCACAGACCAGCCGCCAGCATCTTGCGGTGCCGGTTGCGCTGGTGCGGGGGACGGAGCGTTCGCAGTAGGAGCTGTGGGTGTACCCCATGGTTGAGAAGTACTCGGTTGTGACCAACCGCTGTCAGTGGATAGAGCTCCCCAACCGCTGCCACCCGTGGTGGCGGCAGGTGCTCCCCAACTGTCGGGAACTTGTTCTGCAACAGGTTGTGCCTGCCCTTGGGCTTTGGGTGCTCCCCAGGCTGTCCCTCCTGAGGCTCCCCAACTGTTTTCTTCTGCGCCTTTTCCCCAGGCACTGTCTGTATTTTCAGCCTGCTGTGCCTGAGGCGCATTCCAAGGTGGCGAGCTCGTTGCCGGCTCGGGCTGTTTCTTATCGCCCTGCCATGAAGTCGAGTCCGGTTGAGGACCCCAACCTCCGGCACTGCCGTCGGCCCCCCAAGCGGATTTGTCTGCACCCACGGACGGGTTGGATTCTCCCCAGCTCGCCTTGTCTGTCCCCACAGAAGTGCTGGAATCTCCCCAGTTTGATTTGTCGGCACCGACAGAAGGACTGGATTCTCCTCCCCAGCCGCCTGATTTGTCAGAAAGCGAATCTCCCCAGCCGGATTTAGCGTCTGAGGTGTTTGCCCAATTGCCGGATTGATAGGCCTGGGCCGGACTTTTTTCGGACTCGGGTGCGGCTTGTCCCCAGGGAGCACCAGTAGAAGATTCACTGCGCGCAGCAGGTGCAGGACTGTTAGATCCGGGCACAGCCCACGGACTGACCGGGTTGCTGCCGGCCGCCCAGGCGTCCTGCGCAGGTTCGCTTTTGTTGGCATCACCGCCCCAACCGCCTCCCCATCCTGCTTCAGGGGCTTTGGGCTCATCGCCTGATCCGCTGCCTGACCAGCCTTTGGTTTCAGCCGGACGTCCAAAAGCACCGGGGTTGTTAGCTGCTCCTTGAGAATCCGCTCCCCAGCCAGCTGGGCGAGGTGCGGGTGCGGCTCCGGCTCCTTGTGGTGTCGCCCACGGTGCTGCCGCCTGGTTGGTGTTATTGCTCATTCCGCCCCAGCCGCCGGCGTTCGCTGTCGGCTTGGATGCTTGAGGCTCCTCCCACGATCCACCTTGTGGTGGCGGACCCCAGTCAGGATCCCCGCCTAATTCGCCGCGTGGCGGGCGATCATCCCAGGCCATTCCACCACCAGCGGGCGGTGTTCCGGCAAAGGCTGGTGCCCGTCCTCCTGGAGAGAACGGCTCTGGTGGAGGCGCGTCGTTCCATGGGAGGGTAGATGGAGAGTTCTGTTCTGCGGCTCTGGCGCTGATGTCAAACTCGTCTGCGCTCGCTTGTGTCTCCGAAATTTTTCTACGAATAGATTCCGCCAGAGTAAGTTGTTTGCCGGAAGCTGACGCGTCAATGCTAGTGCTCGTCGCTACTCCAAACTTCTCACCCAGAGAACGTCCTGCTCCATGATCGGAATGATCGTCCATTTCCGCTTGTTTGCGAATGGACTTGAGTCGAGCAGATACACTGCCGGCCTCTTCCTCATCGGCTTTCTTTCCTCCCGGTGGGCGACCAGGCTGTTTGTTGCGGTGTGGAAAAGCACTGTCTTTGCCCTGTCCGGTCTCTCGGTCTGAAGGTCGTTCTCTCTCTGCCTGGGCAGCACCGCCAGCTTTGGCTGCGCCGCTGCTTTTGGCTGGTTTCTTCTTCTCTGATGCTTTCGATTTACCTGTCAACCCTCCAAAAATATTCAAGAGGGTTTGAAAAACTGATTCTTTTTGTTGGGGCAGTTGTTGCTGCACCATTCTCGACAAAGATTCCGGATTGGGCGGTGTGTAGTCCTCCGGCAGAGGCACCTCTTCCGCTCCGACAATCATCTGATCTAATTGATGGTCAAACTTATTGCAAGAATCACATCGCTCAATGTGCTCTTCCAAGTCGCCCGAATCGTCAGAACTTAAATCCTCATCAAATCGCTGTTGAATTAAATATCTATAGGTCGTGCAGCTCATCTTATTCTCTACCTATCAACTCTTATGGGGAACCTAACCTCGACCCAGGCACTTCACGATCTGTACTCTTGCCCTGAAAAGCCCAGCCATCGTCATCTCGACTGACTGGTTTAGGACTGTCGATATTTGGTCGTAGTTGAGGTCTAAGTGATGCCTGAGGTAGAACACCTTTTGTTGCTCTTCAGGCAAGGAGCCGAGACACCTTTTGATTCTTTGGACACCTAAAAGAACGGTCGTCTCCCAGTCCATGTTTGCGGATCCATCGGCCGACGGATCGACCTCATGGCTGTTCATAGGCGGGTCTGAACGTTCTGCATGGTATTCAGCACAAGCATCGACGATAAAGCCGGACAACCAACCCCAGATAGTGAGGTCATCATCCTTGCGCGGAGCAGCCTGCTTCAAAGAGGCGAAAGCGTTTTTGAAAGCCGCTATGGTCAACTCTTGTGCCACTTTGGGATCACCCGTGGCAATTAGCGCGATTGCGTATACGCGCTCCTGATTGACCCAGACGAACTCGTTTCGCTTTTCATTGCCGCCCTTTTTGATTTCGGACAAAACCGCGGCAGCAGACATGTTGAAATTCGTTCGAGAAGGTAGGAGCGTCATATGTTCGTATGCGATTGGGTGCCTTGACGTAATTCGATTCTATTCATGAGAAAAAGCACCCTTGCAGGCATTTCTCTCATCGTCGTTCCGACGTGATTCAGCTAGACAGCCGTAATTCATTCCTCACCGCCCCCTGCTTTCCCCCATCGAAAGCAAGTTGCGAGCCAGCCAGGCTATTTCCAGTCTACATGATCAACCGCTAACCCGAGGGTCAGACAGTGTCATATAAGTTGTCAATCCTCCTTGAATCGGGCAGACAGCAAATCGAAGTCGTTAACATAGATGTACCACAATCCATTAATACATATACTTATGACTGAGAAGAAAAATGAACGTAAAAGGCAGACAAATTTCTATAACCACTCGAGAACCGGAAGCGTTTAATCTCGCCTCTGTGGTTGCAGATCCGCGCTCCTTAAAAACGCTGGATGTGGAATCTGCTTGCGACAATCTAGTAATCCAGTGCACGGCGAAGAACCTGCCGAGAGACGTGACATCGCTGGTCAAGTTTATATTTACAGGATACTTCCCATTGGCTCACCGCACCGGTCTCTACAACCGCCAACGCAATCTCTGGGAGTCACTTTCCAGAGTAGCATCGGCGCGAGTCGAGGTGGTGCGAGCTGGAATTCTTCTCAAAGTTGTCAGACTTCCGGTTTATGACATCCATTTCTACTCTCATTCAGGACAGCCGCTTTTTATGGCTCGACTGGTGAAACGGCAGAATCGTCAAGATTTCGATAGGCGCTGCTCCGGGTATTTGAACTCGTTCGTCAAGAAGGTGAGCAAGACAAAGGCCTCCTCAGCCAGCCTTTGCGGAGCTTTTTTCTGCGTTCCTGATCCGGTTGACCAGTCGGTGGTAAAGAAGTTTGGCTCCATTACTGGTGCCAATGATCCAGCTTCTAAGTTCGATTCACGATTGCCTCCGCCGGTTGACATTCCTTTCAATATGCTGGCAATGGATTACGATCGCTCACTTGGTGACTCCGGAATTATGCGGGTCGACAAAGGAAAGTCTGATGAAAGCGAACCTGCCGAGCGTGGCTATTTGGCACTCAGACTGGTTTTACCGGAGTTGCCCGAGCGCAAACGCTGAACTGGCGAGCAAGCACCAATCTCCTGGTTGCTTTATTGAATTCGCTCAATCGATTTCTCGAAATATGCTGATAAATCATATATGTCAGTTGCACGATACAACCGACGTTAATCGACTGCCACCGGATAGGCAGTGGCTATCGAAAGATAGAAGAGGAGCGGCGTTGAATAAGCGCAGCCAATTTTTTGCTGATTAGTCCGATAAGTTTGTTGAACAAGTTTGTCGATCGCGCAACAATTTGAAATGAAATTGCGAAGCGACCGAAAAAAGTTCGAGATGGTGCCGGCAGTTAGAGCGGGATGTTGCCATGTTTTCTGCGCGGTCGCTCAATTCGTTTATTCTTTTGGATGGCAAGCGCGCGGATCAAATAATCTCTTGTCTCGCTGGGCAGAATAACGTCGTCTATATATCCTTCTTGTGATGCTGCATAAGGATTGGCGAACTGCTCTCTGTACTCGGCAACGAGTTGCTTGTACAAGTCCGTAGACTTTTCCTCTTTCAGTCTTCTTCGATAGAGCAGATTCACAGCCGCTTCCGCTCCAACAACGGCGATCTCTGCTGTCGGCCAGGCAAAGTTATAATCTCCGCCGACGTTTTTAGATCCCATCACATCAAATGCGCCGCCGTACGCCTTTCGAGTTATGACGGTAAGCTTGGGCACCGA
>CAYTDR010000696.1:0-4882 GCA_964436185.1 uncultured Candidatus Obscuribacterales bacterium
GTCTTGCCAAGCCTTCCTCTTGTTGACCCTGGACGTTACTTGTGAGTGAATGTAAGTAATTACGCAAATACGTAATTACATACATTCATAACACTCACAGAAAAATCGTTTGTTTCTGCGTACTTAGGAATCACATTTCCTGCGCTAACTTTAGGAATTTACTAGCTGCGGGGCTTAAACGTATCCAGACGAACGCGAGCTGGAGTAGCGGCGGAGAAGGACTAAGCGGGACGCCCAAAAGATCAAGTGGTACCAAAGGGCTTGGCGCCAATGAGATGTATGAGTTCTGCCTGACCAAGGAGAAGACGCTGTCTAGTTCTTCAGCTTCTGTCATGACCTTAAGAGTCACGTTGTGATCTTCCAAATATGCAATCCCTCGCCAATTTATGATCTGCTGGCTGGCCAGAACCACCGGCACACCAGTTAGATCGGCAGGTCGAATATTGTATTTCGTCGCCAGAGGATGGTCGTGGTTCATGACGACTACGACTTCGCCGGTCGCGGATTCGGAATACTTAAGCTCGTCATACTCAAGAGGCAGAGTCGTGAGTCCAAGACAGTATTTGCCGTCAACTACTCCGCGTTCGACATGGTCGGACGTGTTTGAAAACAACTGCACGTATACATCGGGATAAGTCTGTTGAAAGACGTTTATTATTGGTGTCAAAACCTTCGATGCCACTGCCGGAACGGCGCAAATACGCAGCTTACCCTTTAGCAAGCCCTTTATGGCACTTACCTCCACTTCGCCTTGTTCAACCGCATTTACAGCTTCTTTTGCGCGAACTAGAAAAGCTTCGCCTGCGTCCGTCAATCGGACATTACGACCGACCCTTGCGAACAATTCAACTCCCAAATCTTCCTCAAGCTGGCGTATCTGGGCTGACAGCGCAGGTTGAGACACATAAAGTGCTTCCGCCGCGCGTGTAAAGTGCGAGAACTCGGCGGCTTTGATGAAATATTTCAGTTGGCGAATGTCCATGGCGTCCCAGATCCAAGCGGACGCTGCAATTTTAGCATTCATAAGCAATTCACATCATTTTGGCTGAAAGTCCGTATTGGACCGCGGACTGACCAGTGCGGTAAATTGCCGATAGATGACGCAGGAAGCAAAACACACTTGCCGGGGACTCCCGGCAGGCCGCTCGTCGCCGGAGGAAATGAATTATGGAAAACAGCAACCCGGATGGTTGTTCGGAAAACGAACCGAAGGGAGTTATCATCGAGAGCGAATCGAGGTTCAAACAAAATGAGCCCCCGCCAGATCCGCATGATGCCGATTCACCAGAGCAAAAGCCGAGAAAGAAGCGTCCATCAGGCAAGCAAATTATCATCATTTCTGTTTCTACGCTGCTGCTCGGAGCAGCGGCAATTGGCGCAAATCATTGGTATCAAGATGCCGCATCCCATGAGGAAACTGATGATGCCTATATAACTGGGCATTTGCATCAAGTCAGCACCCGCATCGATGGCACTGTCGAAAAGATCTGGGTCGATGATAACGAACACGTGACCAAAGGTAAGGTTCTTGTTTCGCTTGATCCAGGCGACTATCAGGTGAAAGTTAAACAGGCGTTGGCAAACTTGGAGCAGGTTGAACGCCAAGTCAAAGTTGATCAATCTTCTGTTAGCTATCAGGATCAAGACGCACTCGGACAGACTACAAATGCAGAAGGAAGCATCGCCAGCGCCATCGCCAATATAGCCAGATCAGAGGCTCTGGTTCGGGAAGCGCAGGCCAACATACTTGCTTCTCAAGCGCAGGTTACGGCAAGAGAAGCAGAATTGGAACGTGCACAGGCCGACTATAACCGCTTCGAACATCTTGCGAGCGAGGGCGCTGTCACCCTGAGCCAAAGAGACAGCGCCAAGCGTGATTACTTAGTCGCGGTGGAAAATTTGAATGCCGCGCGAGACGCCGTAACGCAAGCCACAGAACGGCTGCAGCAAGCACAACAGACAGTTCAAACGAGCAAAGCACAACTCACGCAAGCACAAGCACAAAAGCAACTTGCCGGCGCGAGCGGCGTTCAGGTCAAAGTAAATCAAGCAAAAGTCGACGCCGATCTTGCTGCCGTGGCTAAAGCAAAAGCAGCTGTCGATGAAGCGATGCTGAACCTATCATATACGCGCTTGGTGGCGCCGATCTCGGGACGCATCGGAAAGAAAACAGTAGAGGAGGGTCATCGAGTACAGCCTGGTGAACCGCTTGTCACCATTGTTTCCGACGCTCCATGGGTGGTAGCTAACTTCAAAGAAACTCAATTGCAGCGAATGCTAATAGGCCAGAAAGTCGAGATCAAAATCGATGCGCTTCCAGAACACAAATTCGAAGGGCACATTCTAAGTTTCTCACCTGCTTCGGGTTCGAGCTTTGCTGTTCTTCCATCCGACAATGCGACCGGCAATTTCACCAAAATCGTTCAACGATTGCCGGTGAAGATTGCGTTCGATCCCCACTCGATTCGAGGGTATGAGGACAGGCTCGCACCGGGACTTTCAGCGGTGGCATCAGTTGATTTGAATTGCAAATCAGTACAACAGCATAAGTTGGCGGAGAAAAGTCATGAACTCACAAGTTGGAGCAACTGAAAATACGCAATCAACTGCCGAGGCTGATGTCTCGTTCAAAGACTGGCTTGCCGTAATCGGTTCATCAATTGGAGCCTTCATGGCGGTGCTCGACATTCAAATCACCTCATCCTCGCTACGAGATATTCAGGGCGGACTTGGCGCAAGCGTTGATGAAGGAAGTTGGATTTCGACATCTTATTTGATCGCGGAGATTGTCACAATTCCGTTAACAGGCTGGCTCGCGAAGTCATTCTCAGCGAAGCGCTACATAATCGTCAATGCCATTTTGTTTGTAGTGTTCTCAATGTTATGTGGATTTGCTCATGATCTCGACTCGATGATCATTAGTCGCGCGTTGCAGGGATTTACCGGTGGCGTGTTGATTCCTATGAGTTTCGCTATCGTGCTCCAAAAATTGCCCCCATCCAAACAACCTATCGGTTTAGCGCTGTTTGCCATTTCGGCTACGTTTGCTCCATCAATAGGGCCAGCGGTTGGTGGCTACATCACCGACACTTTTGGCTGGCGATACATATTCTTCATCAACCTCATTCCAGGTGTCCTGTTTACAGCGGCACTTATGTTTTCTCTGCCCAATACAAAGCCGCAGTATGATCTGCTCAAACAAGCTGACATTTTCGGCATCGTGACGATGTCGGCTGGACTGAGCAGCCTGATCTACGTACTGGAAGAAGGTCAGCGCAATGACTGGTTTGGTTCTCAGGTTATACAGCATGCGGCATGGATAGCCGCCATTTGCATTCCCCTATTCATCATTCGGGAGCTGCTCGCCAAGTATCCGTTAGTCCAATTGCGCACATTTGCAAACCGCAATTTTTGCATCGGCACACTGATTAATGTGGGAGTTGGATTCGGGCTCTATGCCACGGTATATCTCCTGCCGTATTACCTGGCCACAACGCAAGGATACAGCGCTTCACAGATAGGACAAGTAATGATTTGGTCTGGGCTGCCGCAATTGGTACTGATACCGCTTGTGCCACCACTGATGAAAAAGATTGATGCGCGCGTGATAATTGCCTTCGGTCTGCTGGGCTTCGCACTGAGCTGCGCAATGACAGTTTTTATGAGTCACGACTTTGCAGGCGAACAGCTGATGGCTGCAATGCTGATGCGCGCAGTTGGCCAGCCGTTTATCTTGACGCCTTTGTCATCCCTCTCCATGCACGGACTCGATCCTGCGGAAACTGGCTCGGCGTCCGCCATGTTCAATATGATGCGAAATCTTGGTGGTTCGATTGGCACTGCATTGGCGTCTACTATTGTTACTCAGCGTGAGCAATTCCACTCTGAGCGAATTGGCGAGCACGTGTCAACATCTGAACCGGTGGTTCGGCAATGGCTATTGCAAGCCGCGCAGGGTCTACATCATGCCGGTGCCACAACGTGGACATCGTATCAGCAAGCACTCCAACTTTTGTCGCAAAAGATTCGCTTGGAAGCCTACGTCATGGCATTCAATGATGCGTTCGCTTTCGTTGCGATTGTAATCGCCGTAGGTATTCTTATGACATTCTTGCTCAAGAAAGTTGAAGGTGAGCTGCACGCAGCAGCGGAGTAACAAGCACTGGAATCACGATCCCGAATAGCGAATTGGAGTGAACCTAATGTATATAAAGAGAAATGTCGACGTAAAAAACATAATACGATTCGGTTGGCGCGCCATTCTCGGCACCACCGCATTAAGCGCGGCCGCGTGGTTGATGTACGAAAAACTGGGTTTTCATTGGTCGGGAATACCTTATGCACCGGTTGCCACCATCGGCACTGCGGTTGCTGTATGCGTTGGATTCAAAAACAATTCTGCTTATGATCGACTTTGGGAAGCTCGCAAAATTTGGGGCGAAATTACAAATCTATGTCGTTCTCTTACGGCATATCTTATTAGCCTGACAGACGACAATCAGCCAAGAGAAAAAATAGTAAGTATAGTCCGCAGACAAATATTGTTTGTAAACGTTCTCCGAACGCAGTTGCGCAAGCGCGCAGTATGGGAGAACACGCAGTATCTTCAATGGAGCAAGCGCGTGTGCACTCATCGGAATTTTGAGAAGGACCTGCACGATGCGCTTTCAGGATGCACAAACCCTGAGGAACGACAGCGGTTATCGAACGTTGGAAATCCTGCACAAGAAATCATGCGTCTACAAATCGCGTCTCTAATCAAACTGAAACGAGAGGGGCTGATAGATGCGTTCGAGGCGTCTGATTTAATTCATCTTTGCACTTCCCTCATAGAGCAACAAGGTAAATCGGAACGAATTAAAAACTTTCCGTTCCCGCGACA
>CAYTDR010000697.1:0-365 GCA_964436185.1 uncultured Candidatus Obscuribacterales bacterium
AACCTTTTTGAAAACAGCAGGGGAAGCTTTGCGCTTTCCAGTTTGAGGTCGAATGTTCGAAAAGCTCTTATCAGCGCTGGACTGATATTCCACTTAACGGTCCAGAGGTTATAGTCTCTCACTTATTTAGCGCTAAATATTACAAGCGTAAGTATATCCTTTTGTTCGACGGCTTTGACGCCGGGTCCTCTGTCGCCTGCTATTCGGCAGCCGTCGCAGCGGGGCGGCGCGCGGAACTTGGGGCAGGTCGAGACTATGGTGGCGCGCCCCTGGCTGCCGGCGGAAAGCCTAGCAGGCGACAGCCCGGCATCAAAGCGCTGCACCTGGATTCGAAAAGAGAACTTGAGTGCCTGAAACGGTGTTTT
>CAYTDR010000697.1:379-1159 GCA_964436185.1 uncultured Candidatus Obscuribacterales bacterium
GTACGGTGCCATACATTGTTATGGTATATTTTACGATGCGGTAGCGCTTATCGAATGTGACTGCAAATATGTTGCAGCCAGGGGTCGTAAAATATGACTATGACCAATGATGACGAGTTGTATGCTGAATGCCAGCTGCAAGCTTCCATTCCGTGAGCCATGCTCAGATATGTTGTGTGGTACGTGTGAAACTCGATGTCCAATATGCTTGGCTTCGAATGAGGGATGCCTGAACCCTGACGAGTTTATGTTAGCCGTCCAATCGAAGATCTACGAAGCAATGATGCTAAAGCATCGTCGAGCAGGTGACGAGTTCTGGTGGTTTGCGATCCTGGACAAGGCAATAAAAGCAGCCTCAGAACCAGACCCGAACGATTTATAACAAACAATCCCAGCACCGCATATAATGCCAGACTCAATCTTGAACGACGACCCTGCTAAAGCGGTATTCTAGGCACGCCAATCATCCGCTTCCAGTACGAACTATTGAACAGACATGACAAATTATGGTCACATCAACATGGATTTGCACACTCGTCGAGATGCTTGATTGCAATCTACTGCCGGTAGTCTCCACTTTGATATCATCGTGATGTCGAAAGGGGGTTGGAATGGCATCTTGCTGAAATCAGTAGCACTTTTAGTTTTATGCGTCTCAGATATTGGGCTCACCAAATATGCTCCAGAGATCGAACAAGTGGCTCATCCACTTTCCAGCATCCTCAGGCGAGACCAAGTCGCCTGCCGGTACTCTTTGCGCCTGGACGGTGCCATCAGTAC
>CAYTDR010000697.1:1169-4328 GCA_964436185.1 uncultured Candidatus Obscuribacterales bacterium
CGTCGCTATTGTCCTTAAATGGCGTATCGACTTGCACCGATTCCAGCTTCCCTAAAGGTGAATAGATGTAGATGGTCGTTTGCACGAGCACATCTCCTTTGTCCGAGACATTGCGCTGGTCTTTGAATTCGAGTGCTCTTCCGGAGCACTTCTCCTGAAAACGCTGAACAGAGATCTGCAGTCTGTCAGTTGAATATCGGATAATGTACTGAAGGTATTCACGCAGCTTCCCGAGATCCTCGTACATCTCGAATTTGTAGATGGGCTCACGCGTGTCGTAATCAGCATATCCCCACACGATTATTCTTTTGCTGCCATTCACATCCTGCCAGTCTGTCGTCCATCGCACAGCCTTCCCTTTGACATCGTCGTCATGAATGAAAGGAGCGATGAATGCTGGCGGCTCCTCTGGTACCAGTCCCCGCGAAGATCTCTGAATAGTCTTATAACAAAATGCGGTATAAAACAGCGAGCTCTAGCACCTCGAATCAGCAGAGAATCTGTTGTGCGGAGTTGCCTTGGTGCTCTTGGTAAGTGGTTCCGAAGGCAATGTAAATCCGCACCACATGTGGTATTGGAGCACAGGGCTTCCTGGTGAAAAAGTATCACGAAATGACAAGAAAGCGCGTCTTGACATTTCCCGAGATGCTGATACCATAAGGGTCTTCACTGACAGACAAACTAGAATGAGAATCATTCTCGATCACTTTACCAGACCTGAACGCTGCTTAAACCCAAGTCACAACCATGCCGAATCCATTTAACTCTACCGACGCGACTACATCAAGCACAACTGATGCAGGTGATGCACACCTGACAAATGCAAGAGAAGAGATATTAAATACACAAACAATCGAACCACCTGGTTCAATGCAGACCGATACATCATCGGGAGTTTTGCCGTCCGGAAACATTGAAAGTGACAACTCGATAGTCTTCGGCCCCATCACACAAACCGTCAACTCTGATGTACACAGTCTACATAACGACGATTCCACTGCTACAACAGCAAGCCTACACACCACAGGCGATGGTCATAGTCATAATGGTGGATTGGGCGTGGACACGCTTCCACAAACTCATACTATAGGTGATGGAGACAACCATGGTGGAGTAAATGACGCTGATGGCCATGATCATGGCGAATATGGCGCAGACACGCTTCCAGGCACTCATACTGCAGGTGATGGAGACAACCATGATGGTGGAGTCAATGACGCCGTAGCAGGCACCTACAGTATTAGTGATGGGGCGTCCAGTGCGCAAAGCAAGGTTGCTAACGGTGACACCGCGGCCCCTAACGAGCTAGCAAGAATGAGCCAGGAGGCTGCAAGACTTGGTTTAGGAGCAAGGGACATCGCTTTGATACAACAACTGGGCAGTTCAGTCCCACATTCGTCTCCAAGAGAGCTTGCTGAAAGATTGAAGTCAGCAAGAGAACGAGGTGGCATACTGGATCTGAATCATGATCTAGATGATCCTAGAGGCGCAGCTTAAGGTGGCTCACAAAAACAATAGAACTTCGCACCAAGGCTAGCTTTTCCTTCTGCCTTCTGCCTCTGTGCACTGTGTGCTGCGCATTCCACGGATTCGCGCGGCTGATCAGGTTTGACTTCGATTTGAGAATTTTGGCTTGCAGGCAGTGTTCTCATATTCCTGGTACTTTGTCGTGATAAGGCCAGTGCTTTCTTTCTCGAGCCGGATTCGATTACGCGCTTGATACCCACATCTGCGTCTATTGCGTGTCGAAATCGAACTTGTCTCCACGACGGCGCTTGCGATTTGCCAGGTGTATAAGCGGTGCTTGGACATCAGTTGGGCTCACGAGGAAAAGTCGGAATGAAGCCACTCCCTTTGCTCCTTCGGGCTGATTAGACCACCGCTTTGCTTGCGTCCCAAGGCAAGCAGACCGCGAGAAGCCTTAGTCTGGCGATTAGGAGCAAGCCGGTAGCGGGACGAAAGCGCAGACGCGAATGCCAGAACGCGAGCAAATTCGGCAGCATCGACTGGGCTGACCCCAGAGATATCGATGTCGATATATGCGGCTTCAACCATGGTGGCAAGATGGCGTATGCGGACAAAATTGATATTTAGAGCGAATATTTGTTTTTCGCTTTCATTGTACAGTTCGAATTTGTGTCGCTTGGTTGTATGCTCGATCACCGGTTCGAGAGCGGGTAACGATAAGCCGGTCGCAAGAGTGACTAGGTGAAAGGGGTTACGACACTGCTCTTCCGGCGTGGCATTTTCGCCGCGGGCGCAGGCCAGAGACTGGTTTACATCATCAATCCAATTAAATTCCAGGCGCGCCGTCATGCCGGCCGGTCCGACGGCGACGAACGGAAGCTCGAGGTTCAAGGCTCCACGCCAGGTCATGAATTTGTTGCCCTTGATCCGCTCGCCGATGGTGAACAACTGCTCGATTGCCCCTGCACTGCCTAGCCCGGAGGGCACGTCGTAATAATGGTCAGTGGTCTGAAAACCTCTTGGAGGGTCGTAGCGCTGTACGATGAGTGCACCAAATGAATTCGCGAGCATTTTTTTGCCCAAAAAGCTATTTTCGCACGTGGCCAGGTCTTCGAGCAGCTCAGAAACAGTGTGGTCTGCCAAGGCAATGAGTCTGGCCTCGTGTTTGAGCGACAGCTCGATCGGTTTATTTGTTGTGTGTGACAAAAGCCAATGTTGTACCCGGAACCCCCTGTGATCGAACGTCTCCTGCACCTCAGGAATGTTTTTGGGAATGAGTGCTCTCACCCGCTTCAATTCCTCCGGCTCAAGGGGATCCAACATCTGATGACCTCCTGTATCAAAAAACTGAACCCCCAGGCTGAATGCTATTCCAACGTTGTATGATCATGACAATTAGAACGAATAGACTGCCGAAAACTCCAATTAGAGCAAAGCGTATTCTGTTAGCACCGCCACCTGCACTACTTTTACTCTGTTTATGATGAGAACTATGATGACCCATGGGTTTACCTCATTGTTCGATCTACAGAAATCTTTCCTCCCTGTAGGTTCGTCGTACCTCTTCAAACATTGGTGCGAAGGTCTGAAAGCCATCTTCGAATCCCGCATTGACCGTCGGAAAATTATCGATCTATTTGAACCAACATCGCTTGTTGGAAGCGGGTCTTGAACCACAGAAGCCCTGCTGGG
>CAYTDR010000697.1:4356-4881 GCA_964436185.1 uncultured Candidatus Obscuribacterales bacterium
CAAGAAATCGGGCAATTGTCCAGCACCTTGGTCGCCCGCTCCCTGGTGTGAATCACCTGCTTCGCACATATTTTCGACTCTGAATTAGTAAGTTCGAAACGTTCTGAGCTTTGCACCACAAACCAATGAGAAACAAAAATGATTCTCATTCTAAGTGCAAGTACTTCAAGAAGCTTATGATAAGCGGCTCTTTGCCGGTTGTCAACAGAAGGTGTATGTATTCGACTTCTTACTATCATTGTGAGCTAGTTTGAAAAAACATCCTAAACAAGAATGACTTTAGGCACTTTCAAAGGCATTACACATTGAGAAGCTAGACATCATGGGAGAGGATGAGGAGGCGGCAATAGGATTATGAGTCATTACAGCAAGATCGAAACAGAAATCGTAGAAAGAGAATTTCTCCTCAAAACACTCTATGACATGGGCTACGCGAGTATCGAGGTCCACGAAGTGGGCAGCACCTCTATGGTTACGAAGGTGATGTACGACCAGAACACAGAGGGAACATTATCATAAGACGCG
>CAYTDR010000698.1:0-2879 GCA_964436185.1 uncultured Candidatus Obscuribacterales bacterium
ATAGATCGTAGAAGGGATTCCTTCGCTCTCTTTTTTATTCGAAACTAGCGTGGTATCACAATATTAGTCGTCGCTAACAGAAGATCTTTTCCAAGACTATAAAGCAATCCGGACTTATTGATGAGAACACGTACTCGTCATCGGCTAATAAGAGCTCTTGAGTACGTTACAGCGCGTAGTTCAAGGCTTTTATCGAAGATTTTGTTTTTCACACGGTTTTGTCTATAACTTAAGAATCATGCTCCATTTTTCAATTCGAGGATAAGTTACACCGCCAGCCCCGCAGGCTCAGTAAATACATCGGTCATTCGTTTGCTGAGCTTCTCTGCGCGGCGCGGTAGTCCACGAGTCCAGTAAGCAGCTTGTTTTGACGCTCCTGGAACAATGACCTGATCGCTCGAAACGCGTTTTCAGTGAGTGTTGGAACTGCTGAAAAACAGCCGATTCTATAACAACTGGGCTCCTCCTCAAACGGAGGGGTGAACTTCTTCAGATTCGAACATCACACACAACCCATGGTGCTCAGATGAACACTGCTCGCGTTCTTCGTCAACCGACCGACTGCCCCGTCACCAGTGAGTACCGGACGCAGTTCAAGCTGTTCGACGATGCCGCCAACGGTCCCGGCCGGCATCTGTTCGAGCACACCACCAAACGCCATCCGAGCGATTCGCGCCGGGTGCCGCTGTTCGACTGTGGATGGCGGATCGTCAACGGATTGTTCGAGTTGGACGGCATCGAACACGCCGTCGTGCTCTCCGACAGGGTGCTTGTCACCATGGCTTCGGCGTTCGACTGGTCGGAGCTGGATCCCCACATCATGCACCTGATGGAATGCGCTGACCCGGCATCCTGCGAGCCCAAGCCGGCACCACCGCTGGCGGTGCCGAGCCGTATTCGCTGGTTCGATTCGGAAGCTCATGGATGCCGTCACTACGGAGTCACGAAGCGGCTTTACCGGCCGGCGGACACTCTCTCGCCCGACGTTCTTTCGCCGAGCATGAGCCGTACCCAGGCGGGCGTGACCGCGTTCGGAACCGACGTGATCGACCGCCTGCAGACCGTCGTCGGTGGTTCGAGGCTGCGTATCGGAGCCTTCTACGTCCACGTCTTCCCCGCGGCGCGCGGCGGCTCGGTCGGCGATTTCCACGATCAGATCGTTGACGTCCTGCAAAGCGGCTTCACCGACGGTGTGAACGTCGAGAATTGCAAGATGTGGTAAACCGAGAGATGGTCATGCCAGTGCACTAGCCGTTCTCGATAATGCTCGCCGACCGCTGAGGAGCCCAAGTTCCCAATCGAACCCACGAACACAAAGGAGCTACCAATGTTGTAGGTATGTGCCAACTACGCAGAGCTTGAGCGCCCGATGCGCGAATGTTTCCAGTTCAAGGACATGAGCGTTCTGGACCATGGACTTTCGGTCCACGAGTGGTTCAAGGACCTGCATAAACATCTCACTCAGGGGACACCGCTGGAGCACCAGTGGCGCATGCCTGAGTGGATTCACGATCCGCTTCTAGTCGAGAAGCTTCTCGATTTCGACATTCTCACCACCTATCAGATTTACCACGACTGCGGGAAGCCCTTCTGCAGAACGGTGGATCAGGATGGACGCCAGCACTTTCCGAACCATGCCGAGGTCTCTCGTCAGCGTTGGCTCGAGTGTTCCGACGGTTCGCCCGAGGCACTGCAAATCGCCGCGCTGATTGGCATGGATATGGACGTGCACCTCCTCAAGTCTGAAGGTATCGCCGAGTTTGCCGCCCGTCCCGAGGCGGTATCGCTTCTGGTGACTGGTCTGTGCGAGCTGCACAGCAACTCGGTGATGTTCGGCGGAATCGAGTCGGTGAACTTCAAGATTAAGTGGAAGGCGCTCAACAAGGTCGGCAGCCGTATCCTTGCAGCGCTGAAGAAGTAGTCCTGAACTGAATGTTCGCAACCCTGGCGCGAGTGCTCGTCGCGCCAGGGACCACGCTGCCGTAGCTCAATGGTAGAGCTGAGGTCTCTAAAACCTCTGGTTACGGGTTCGAGTCCCGTCGGCAGTACTTCTCGAGAGTGGCATAGAACTAAACATCTATGCCGCTCTTTTGCCTTTTTGCACTTTAAGCCAAAGCACTTGCCACCGTTTTTGGTGCCCCGCTAGATGCTGCTAGCGAGTATAGTAATAGCGGCGGAGGCACAGACGACGGTAAATGCTATGCCAGTCTAGCGTGCGACACCAACAGAACCGGTATCTCAAGCACCGCATATAATGTCGCAACGCTGGTTAAATTTAAGGAGATGATATTCAAACCTGATGCTGCGCAGATCCCGATGGATATTGGACTGCTTATCCTTTATAGAACTGCACTGTGTATTGATTCATCGCTTCTTCCAATGCCGCGATGGCTGCTTCCGGACCCTGAAATTCTTCCACCGTCACTGTTTTATTTTCCAGGATTTTATAGTCCTCGAAGAAGCGCTTAACTTGTTTAAGCCGATGAGGGGCTAGTTCCTCAACTGATTGATAGTGTGCGAACTCCGCATCGTCAACGTGAACGGCAATGATCTTGTCGTCCAATTCGCCTTGATCGATCATTTTCATAATGCCGATCGGTTTTGCTCGCACCAAACACAGTGGCACCAACGATTCCTGTCCCAGAACAAGGACGTCAAGGGGATCGTGATCGTCGCCATAGGTTCGAGGGATAAATCCGTAGTTCGCCGGATAATGTACAGAGCTGAAGAGGATTCTGTCGACTTTCATGAGCCCGCTTGCCTTGTCGAGCTCGTATTTGACATTCGAGCCCTTTGGTACCTCGATGATCGCGGTGAATATATGCGGAGCATCTTTACCGATTTCCACATCATGCCAAGGATGCATAAATTACTCCATT
>CAYTDR010000698.1:2889-4879 GCA_964436185.1 uncultured Candidatus Obscuribacterales bacterium
CATTCTGAACTACTGCGAACTGTCCACTTGGGTGGATGTATATGAGAATAGCAGCTCACGTAATCGTGTGAGTTTCGTTCCGCATTCGAAGCGCAAATGAAAACTGCGAGCGGTGCGTGAATCAGCACCGGCGTTTAATGGCAGAAGTTTCGTAACCCATCGAATGAAACTCGCTCTTGGCATCTGCTTTTGGCAATTCCAGGGCCTCCAATTCCACACCGATGAACGCGCCATATCGGTGCTGACAACTGCCTCCAGTAGGGCTCAGTTTTCAGATTCAAGCAAATATATTGTGCTGTTTTGTAGGCATATCCAAGGTTAACCAACCGCGCGCGCTCTGGCTGGCTAGTGGTATCCAGGCCTGTTAATGTTCAGCGTCCTTAAATCCCGTCGGAGGAGTAACGCCGTATATCGGGCTTTCTGAGCTTCCTCGCGGCGGTTAAGTCCCACCAGGCACCAGGATCTCAGTTCGTAAATCTGATGGTTAGTGCTGTCCATTTTGATAGCCCTGTCCAATATCTGAAGAGCTTCGGTATATGAACGCCTGCCGATCGCCATTTTCGCTGCGTTGTTCAGCAAGGAGACTTGCTCCTCTACAGAGACTGCATGTGGAATTCGTCCCATAAAGTACAGTTGTTCGCGTTTAAGATGGGTCGTCGTGTCCTTGTAATCGTGCTTCCAAAGCCGTCGTTGCAGTTCCACTTTGTCCATATTGCTTTCCCACTTCGATTGCATAGTATGCAACTCGTCTATCGAACAGTCTGCATTTTGCTTGACAGATAGATCGTGAAGGTCCGCTGCCACCTGTTTGTCATTGCCTAATCGCAAGGAGAGAGCCGCACGAAGTTTTCGCAGCTCCACATCATTCGGATGCAAGCTGACGAATTCATCAGCTCTCTTGAGCGCTTCAGGCAAGTCATCACTGCAGGCGTAGAATAAGACTAGCTGGCGACCGATTGCAGGAGCAAGTTTCATCGCACGGACTACTTGAACCAGTTGCTCAATGTGTTTCTTGTTTGACTTCCCGGATTTGAGCACCACTATCTTGTCAAAGGCCTGCCAGGTTTGGTTCTCCAACATCGCACTCCACTCTCGCAAAGAACGCTTCTTCTCTTGATCCCATCCTGGGTCTTGCAGCAGTTCATAGAGTTTACTCGCTAACGCTGCGTCGAACGCATATCCAAGCTCTTTGGGTTTCACAAGCTCAGCCATGAGCGTGAAAGTGCTTGTCTGGTCTTGACTCGAATGACAAAGCTGCTTGCTTCCTTCGAGGTTGTGTCCCATTACGAATTCGGACCGTATCGATTTGGCTGCCACCATATTCGGAGCCAGTGAGTCCGCAAGTGCTCTAAACTTCGCCGAGCTCTTCGCGTTTGCCAGGCTCAATACGTTCGCCAGCCGGTCAAGAGCGTCTGCAGATAGTTGCCTCTTGTATCTTTCGTAGAAATCCTCAACAGCTTTTTCGATTTCAATCTGTTGGTGCTGTTTTCTCAGTGATTCGACCAAAGTGATTAAAGCCTCGAGATGTAAATTGCATCCGACGGGCTCCTTGAGGACGAACCGGCAAGCGGCAACCGAGTCAGAATGCAATCCCATGTGCTCGAGTGCAATAGCTTTAAGCCAGAGGCATTTGGCTCGCATCTCAGTATTCTTGGATAGCGCCTGGAGCTCGGCAATTCGAGTCAAGGCCAGGCTATCATCACCACGTTGCAAGAGCTGGTGGATTTCGTTCTCCAGTCCTGAGATGCTGATAGGAGGTTTCTGATTTGCTTTTTGAAGATGCAGTTTTGCTTGATCTCGCTTGCCTAGATCCGACAGCAATCTGCCCAGGTGACTGTGATAGAGCGCCAGCTCGGGGCTCTCGGGGCGGGCAAGTGAAATGGCTTTTTCGAACTCTTTCGTCGCTTGCCACTGTTCTCCCTTCTGCATCATCGCAAGACCGATGAAAAAATGAGGGTGCCCCCAGTGAGAGTCAACCTTTGAGATTGCT
>CAYTDR010000699.1:0-1270 GCA_964436185.1 uncultured Candidatus Obscuribacterales bacterium
TGCTTTGCGTTCGGCGTTGGAGTCTCGGATGAAGGACCGAGTGGATGGCCTTCAGAAGCGATTGCCTGAACGGGCTGACAAGGAAGCCAAGGACATCGAGTCGATCCTGACCGAACTCAAGAAATCCATCGAAGCGGAACTCAAAGATCCGGTCTACGTTCAAGGCTTGCTGTTCGATGATCCAGAGCAGGAACGATTCGAGCGGAACAAGGATGCGATGAGGGCCAGAGCCAGAGAAATCCCTGAAGAAATCAAGCGGGAAACCGCTGCGATCCGGGCACGGTTCGCCAACCCGCAGGCTCGGATGTTCCCGGTGGCGGTGACGTTCTTGGTTCCTGAAAAGATGGCGGGAGGTTCCCAATGAGAATTCGCCGCCTTGAACTGACAAACTTTCGCACATTCGGACACGCAGTCTTCGAGAACATCCCCGACACCGTTCTCTTAGTCTCACCGAACGGTCGTGGAAAGTCTTCTGTGCTAGAGGCAATTGCGGGGGCAAAAGACCTAGTAATTCCCTATCACCAAGATAACTACCAATTCCAAGAATTGTGGCAGCAGAGGCATGTGCCCATTTGGCCCCGGCACCTTCCTGATCCGGTCAAGATCGGGGAACGTCGTGCTGAGATAAAGCTCGAAATAGAGGCGACTGGACTCGACTGTGACTACCTTCGCTCTGCGAACATCTCGAAAATGGTTGGGTCTGCCAATTTCGTTATCGAGGATGGAAGGCACGTCACTTTGCAACAGGCTGACGACACGATCAAACGCTTGTGTCAGTTTCACAGTCTGGCAGATGGAGTCGGCTTCATTGACTATATCCGCTCAATCCGTTTCCACATGCAAAGAGACATCGGCAATTTTTCGTCAGAGATGGCTGATTCTTACCTGCGGCAGACTATAGGCGACTTCCACAGACCAGCGACGGATCAACAGAAATTTGGCGGATTCAAGAGTTTTGTTGTGAGTTCTCAACTCAGTGACTTTTCACAGGAACAAACAACTGGCAACAAATTGGATTCGCTGGAGCTTTTCCGAAAGGTCTTTGACCACTTCTTTTCGCCCAAGAAATTCGTGGGATACCGAAGCACAGAAGCCACTGGTCAGGGCCGAATCATGGTTGATTCACCCTTCGGTTGTCACGACACGGATGCGTTGAGCGACGGCGAGAAGGAGGTTCTGCATATTCTTGCATACCTGTTTCGCCTTCGACGCCTCAGCAATGTTGTGCTTTGGGACACTCCCGAACTTCACCTGAATGCAGCACTCGAAT
>CAYTDR010000699.1:1280-4849 GCA_964436185.1 uncultured Candidatus Obscuribacterales bacterium
CAACCAATACTGGATCGCCACCCACAGTTTGGAACTAATCAATGCCGTGCCCTTAGAATGCGTGTTCGTGATCCGGCAGAATGGAAATTCAGCGACCGTTGAACAAGCTACTGGCGAAGAGCGAAAGGCACGAATTGCCATCTATCGAGACATGGGTGCCCAAGTTGGACTTCAACTTGTATCAGCGGTCGTAGTGTTCGTGGAGGGAAAGGATTCCAATTCTGACAAACAACTCCTCGACCGGCTTGTCGCACCATTCGTGCCGGGAGTGAATTTCGTCGCTGGCGGATCTTGCGAGGACATCTTCGCAGCGGGGACTCGTGCGAACAGGCTCCTTGAGCAAGCGTGTTCCAACGGCGACTTCTTTGCCGTCGTGGATCGAGATTATCGGAACGATGAAGAAGTGGCGGAGCTTGTTAAACAATACCGAGGGCGTATCTTCGTCTGGGACTCTCATGAGGTCCAGAACATCTTCCTCGATCCTGATGTTCTATATCAGACGCTTGAATTCCTTGGTCATCTGGCAGAAGGCGAAACGGCTGAGACTATCCATGCAAAGCTAAAACAGGTCGCCACGGATCTAAAAGACTGGATTGCAGCCGACTGGGTTGCTTGGGAGTTTGACAGAAGCTTTCGGTCTCCGCCTCGACGGATTGGAGGCGAAGACCCAAAGGGGTCGCTCGATAAATATGCTGCCACCCTGAAGCAGAAAATCGAGCAGGCAACCGACGTTGCAAATCTGGAAACACGGTATCAGGAGAAGCGAACGCTCATCCAATCACTTCTCGATCAAGATCAATGGCTCCGACGCCTGCCGGGAAAAGAGATTCTTCGCAGGTTTTTGCAGCAGTATCAGGCTCTTAAACCAGAGAACTACATGGTGGCGGCAGCGAGCTTGGTGCGAGAGCGAGAAATCAGCTTGCCCGAAATAGTTCGCCTGCGAGCAACTCTACAACAGATCTCCGGTTCCACGGCGAAATAGGTCTCAGTTATGTCCATCGCACGTCACCACGCTGAATGGCTTTCCCTTGTGCCGGTGTCAGGCCCGTTTCTGAGCCTCCCGGTGCTGATGGAAGCGTTCAATACCGGGCTGGAACCCCACGACCCCGATCAGTCTCGGTTGTTGAGGCAGGAGTACGGCAATTGGCAGGAGTCGTTCGAGAAACGTAAGGCCGATCCGGCTCCACATCAGCAATGGATCAAGTTCGTTCTGACCAAAACACTTGAACTCGATGACCGGGTGTTGGCCGAGGGGCAGGCGATCTCGCAGACGTTGCAAGCGGAAGTCCCTGAACATCACGAGTTGCTGCGGCCCAGCATCGTGCTGATCGACCCGAACACGAAAAAGCCCCGGTTGCTCGTGCAGGTCTATCCTCGGTCGCAGGAACTAACCAGCTACGTCGTCAATTCACGGTGGAAGGCGTCACCCGATACCCGCATGACCGAGTTGCTTCATGCGACCGGCGTGAGGCTCGGCCTCGTGACCAATGGCGAACACTGGATGCTGGTCGATGCTCCCAAGGGCGAGACCACCGGCTATTCCTCGTGGTATGCCGCACTGTGGCTGGAAGAAAAGATCACGCTGCAAGCGTTCCGTAGCGTGCTGTCCGCCAGTCGCTTCTTCAACGTCCCTGACGATCAAACGCTGGAAGCCCTGCTCACTAAAAGTGCGAGTAACCAGCAGGAAGTCACCGACCAGCTTGGTTATCAAGTACGCCGGGCAGTCGAGGTGCTGATCCACGAAATCGCTAAGATCGAACATGAGCCGGAGATTGATGCTGATCTGCGAAAGCTGATCTCCGAGATTCCAGAAACCCTCCTGTACGAGTCGGGCCTCACCGTGATGATGCGGCTCGTGTTTCTGTTCTGTGCGGAAGAACGGGAACTGATTCCCACTAAGCCGTTCCCGGTCTACGAGCAGAACTACTCCGTCTCCACCATCAGCAAGCAACTGCGGGAACTGGCCGATCAGCACGATGAAGCCCTGCTGGAACGCCGGTACGATGCTTGGCCCCGGCTGTTGTCGGCGTTTCGTGCGGTGTATGGCGGACTGCAACACGACGACGTTCACATTCCGGCCTACGGCGGGAGTCTCTTCAACCCCGACCGCTTTCCGTTTCTCGAAGGTCGCCAGTCGAGAACTTCATGGCGTGATACCGAGGCCAGTCCGCTACCCGTCAACAATCGCACGGTGCTGCACTTGCTCGAAGCTTTGCAATTGCTGCAAATCAAGATGCCGGGTGGCGGGAAGGCAGAGGCTCGTCGGCTCAGCTTCCGGGCACTCGACATCGAACAGATCGGCCACGTTTACGAAGGCTTGCTGGACCACACCGCCAAGCGTGCGGCAGAGCCATTCCTCGGTCTGATCGGTGGTCGTGACAAGGAACCGGAAATTCCTTTGGCTGTTTTGGAAGAGAAGATGGCGAGAGGGGAAGCCGATCTGGTCAAATTTCTGAAGGACGAAACAGGGAAGACGGAGAGTGCCCTCAAGAAGTTGCTCAAGGTCGAGATTGATTCACAAGATGCCGCTCGATTTCGCACCGTCTGCCAAGGTGATGAAGCCTTGTGGAAACGTGTGAGGCCGTTTGCCGGGTTGGTGCGGCTCGATAACTTCGATTATCCCGTTGTGATACCGAAGGGAACCGTTTTCGTCACGGCAGGGACCGACCGGCGATCCAGCGGCACGCACTATACGCCTCGCAGTCTGACTGAACCCATCGTGCAGTACACGTTGGAGCCGCTGGTTTATGTCGGCCCAGCCGAGGGCAAACCAAAGTCCGAGTGGAAGCTCAAATTGGCCAAGGAACTGCTCGGCCTCAAAATCTGCGACATGGCGTGCGGCTCCGGGGCGTTCTTGGTGCAAGCGGCTCGGTACATGGCCGAGCGGTTACTTGAAGCGTGGGATGAAGCGAAGCAAGCAAACCCCGGTACGCCCGGCATTACACCTGATGGGGAACCATCCACCGGCAAGGCGAATGAAACCCTGATCCCCGATGATCCCGCCGAGCGGAAGACCTACGCCATGCGGATCATTGCCCAACGGTGTCTGTATGGAGTGGACATCAACCCGCTGGCAGCGGAGATGGCGAAGCTGTCGCTGTGGTTGCTGACGCTGGCGAAGGACAAGCCGTTCGAGTTTTTGGACCACTCGATTCGATGCGGCGATTCGCTGGTCGGACTGCACGACATTGCCCAACTGCGGCACTTCAGCCTCAAGCCCGATGCCGACGATGCAGTGCTGTTTAAGGGGCCGCTCGATGAGGCCGTGAACGAGGCGATCACTCTGCGACTAAAGATCGAAGATCTACCGGCCAACACTGTCGAAGATGTTGAGCGACAAGAAAAGTTGCTCAAGGAAGCCAACGAGAAGATCGCCCGTCTACGGTGTGCAGCCGATTTGCTCGTTGCCGCTGAGTTCTGGGGCGAGACTGCCAAGGACAAGCTGGAGAAGGTTCGTCACGCCTCCGTTGTGTCAGGCCATTACATTGAGAAGGGGCCAACTAAAGAGTTCGAGGAAAAAGCGGCTAAGGAACGCCGGGGTCAGAAGATGTTCCACTGGCCGCTAGAGT
>CAYTDR010000700.1:0-4847 GCA_964436185.1 uncultured Candidatus Obscuribacterales bacterium
CCGTTTGAAAGTGCTCGAACACTTGTTTTGCCGTTAGCCAGATTAGCGAACAGAGACGCCGATCTTCCCTTGATCTCATCGGATGCCCAATCTGATTTTTCTTCTGGCAGACTGGACTTGCGAACCACTGCGAAAAAGGCTGCGCGAAAAGCACTCCTATTGAGCCCAACGCGTCCAGATTTGCTAGAAAGCCCGTGTGATCTGTAGTGATCAAGCTCCGCCAAGCGTGCTGTCAAACAATCGAATGTATACACAACCTCGGCAGGCAATTTCCGCATCTTTTTCATAGCTTCTTCGATGTGTCTCCAATTGTTCACGCTGCCAAGAAAATTGCTGGCATCAAATACGGCATCAATCATCGTGAGATATTCTTTGTCAGCTTTGTTTGTTTTAGCATCGACTTGCAGAAACTCTTCAAGTGAGAAACCGTCCGACGTAGCTGGATCAGTAGTGCCGCGAGTTCGCCATTCGATTCCTGAATAGTGTGTCTTCAACGAACGAATTGCCTCTCTCTCTTTCTCCGAAAAAAAACTGTCGGTTGAGGCTTTCTCTAGTTCATCCCAGCTCAGGCGATCGTTGCTATCGCTATCTACTTTAGCGAAAATGCCTAAAAGAGCTTCGATGTTAGAGTCCGTTTGCCTTTGAGGAACTCTCGTTGTAGAGCCGTCTGCGCGGATCTCTGTCGTTATGTTGTCATCTGGATCGTTTATGAGTAAGGTTCCGGTTTTGCTTACGGATACGATTGCTCGCCGCTCGCCACCATCTAGCGAATACCATACTGGAAATCCATCAGAATTCCCATGAAGACTCCTTCTCCATTCAATGCCATTCTGATCTCGAAACCGTTCTACAATCCCCTGCGAGTCGTAGTTATAGATGAGCGCCGGCTTTTGTTCGGCTTTTGATTCATGCGTAAGCATATCCAATTCGTGCGCTTCCCAAGTCTCTTCGGGTGTAAAGGTCGCGCCAGCCTGCTGCTCGAAACTAGCGAGCCAATACTTAGCCAGCGTGCCCTTATCCGCTGGATCGAATGGAGGGTTCACGTTGGAAGTTCTCGGCTCGAACGCAGCAATATCTGATCGAGTTTTTCTCTTGTCCGATGCTTGCTCTTTTCGCGCATCGCGAGCGGCCATGCGCTCCGTAAGCGATTTAGTCTTTCTCTCAGTTTCGCCGGAAACTGGAGATGCCGACCGTACGTTTTTCGCAGCGTTGGCCACGATGTCCTTCAACTTGGATGATTGAACAAACGGAGTCTGCGGAGCTGGTGGTGAGTAATTTTGTGTGGGGGTTGGGTTCTCGAGGCCCAGGACGTCATCCAACTTGTACGAGCTACTCGGCAATCCGATCGTCGAAGAGATTTGACCATTCAAATTGTCAGTGTATTTATAGCTATTCTCAGGTGATTCAGCCGATACCGGAATGTTTGATGTGAATGCTTGTTGTTCGCCAATAGGGGGCTGTGTATGGTTGATCGGTATTGCAACTTGTGGGCAAGACTCAGGATCCACCGGTTCGAAGATTGGGTCGAGCATATTGTCTTCACTCTTCAACTGCAGCGTGAACCAATCATCTTGTTCGTTTAGTGGAGGTCGATTGGCCTCCAATGGAGTTTCGTCAGTGGGCGGCGAACTTTCATTCTGTGCGGAAAACGGCAGAATGGTTTCCTCTACTTCGATCTCCGTTGTGACCTTTTCATAGGCAATCGCTGTACTCAAAGTCTCAGTGCTGCCTAACGAAAGACCTGTCGTGGGAACTTCACTTTGAGCAGATATTTCATCGTTTTGACCTTCGCTCGATTCAGAGCTTGAGACTCCTGGTTGAAGAAGTGAATCTAAGTTGAATGAGAATGAGTCTTTGCTTGGGTCGTAGGATTGATAGCCTTCAGGTAGTAAGGAGAATTGGAAGGATCCTGAAACGGTAGGATCTTGGTTTTGATCGGACATGCTCAGCCCTCTCGGATCGCTTGACAACCACGATAATACGTTCCGTCACGAGCATTCTTTGCTTTCATCCCACAAATTTTAAGAGTGTTCCGAATTCGCAATTATTTCCAAGGGAAGCAAGTTCCAATTCCCAAGTTTGTTATATGGGCTCAAAAGACTCTGGCATTGCATCGAGTTGGATCGGCTCGACGATCACCAAGTCGAGATTGCGGTGCCTTCGTTTGAACCAACATCCTTCCTTGAATGTTGAATACCTGGTTCGTCTGAAATGTCCAGGAGTAAATGCTAATCCCTGATTGCTGCAGAACCACACTTCCGCGATTCGGTACAGCCCGTAAGCTGCAAGCGATGATACTTTTGAGTGAACGATCGGCGAGTCGAGAGCCTTTTGGAATTCATGTTGAAACGCTATCGCCACCGAGATGAGTGATACCAGATTTGGTTCCATCAACTTCGACATCTGCTCAACATAGTCAAAAGGAGAGGGAAAATCCCTCTCCTTTTGGAGCGTCGTATCTGGTTGTGTGCGTGGATGGAGTTAGCTGAAGAGGTTGGCATCTCGAGCTGATGCGACTAGCCAGTTGATGCAACCGGGGGTCGCAAGTCCGCCTGTAACGCCTGCTGCTCCGAAGAGAACTCTCTTCATAGCTTCATGGGATCCAGCGGCCATGTGCATGAAGCCCATGATCATTGTAGGACCACCCCAGGCGATACCGAGAATTTCCATACCGTTGGCGATAATGTTGAGCAAAGCTTCCAAGTTAGCGAGGTTGTTGACTCTCACTGTACCTGCAGTGTTAACGCCCATAACCGAAGTTGCGTCTATACCTTGGGGACCGATGGTACCATTGGTGGCGCCTTGTAGTACTGGAGAACTTCCTTGATCAATATGCTGTGTTTGAGTACCTGTGTTGTATTCCGAGTTCAGAGTTCCACCTTTCGAACCCTCCACGGCCTGTGAACTGAACGCGTCGCCGAAAGATTGTGCGAATGCCGGTGTAGAAAGACCGAACAATACTGCTGCTGTAACTGCCATGTGAGCAAACAATTTGGATGAGCGCATGCGGAAACCCCTCCTGAAAGCGGTTGTCTTTGGTGTATGTTGTGTCTAGTAAGTCAGGCGAAGCGACTTCTTCAACTGAGCCGATGTCAGTATAATGACATCACAGACGATGATCAAGAGTGATATTGTCAGAAAACATCAGTATCTATGGGGGTTTTCCCACTGATCCTGAAAACGCTTGCCCCTCTTGACTTCTCAGCATTGGTCTTGATGCGAGTTTGCGTTTTAAACAGCAAGAACTGTGGCACCACAGATCAACTCAAAATTTCGGTATTGATGTAAAACCCTGATGGATACTAGCGTTCGTGTGATTCAAGGTGAATGCAGAGTTTCAGTCAGCCATGATTGAAACTGAATATCGACTACGTAGTTACAACATGCCACCACTTAAGTTTGTCTAACTCACTCTGTGTGAGCCCCCATCGATCCTATGTTGATCTGCTTAGTCAGTGGGTTTCCGCAGGTATACTTCGGTGTGCTGAGACAGCGTGCACCAGCTTGTTGACACTTTCCTGAATCGAAAGTTGAAACGTGTCGAGAACGATATGTGGTGAGTGCCATTCTTCGTAGTCTCTTTCGACTACATATTGCCACGTAGGCAAAACCAATCCTGGTACCTCTGCAGGACGCGTCTCTACTCGCTTGCGGTGCTCCTCTACGTCAGAGCAAATTAACTCCACTTCAATAAATGGTGCGGATGCTTGGTCCGCGACAGCTCGCCAGTCACTGCGAGTAATCTCAATCGGATTTACTGAGTCCGCAACGATTGTCAGTCCTATTCGAAGATTGTCTAACGCTACATTGTAAGCGGCAATGTAACCAGCCGGCCCGACGTCATCAATTAGCACATTGGATGAACGCATTGCTTGTTCGATAGTGTCGATACGCAGGTACATGGCCTGAATTCGTTTAGCCAGTTCTCTTGCAATTGTGCTTTTGCCCGTACCGGGCAGACCGCCAAAAATAATGAGCATCAGGAACAACCACCACATGAAAGGGATGACGTTGAGTGATTATATTCCATTGATGATTCAGTCTGTCGTAGCCTTCATTCACAAGGCTCAAGGCTCGAGCTACCGCCACACTAATGCGCGGACCCTTGCCTCTTCGTAACTAGGTTTGCGGCACACGGAAAGTTGCTTCAATCTCTGGAGGACAAATCATTCTTTGCTATTGAAGCGAACCCAATATGAAATCGGCAGGACAATTAACTCGCGGTATAGGCTTCTGTAATCTTGGCAGGGACTGTCTATGAGTTGAAGGGAGGATCGATTGCAGCGAACAATCTTCTTCACGGTTGTCTGATCTCGGAACCTGAGAGTAAAAATTGCAGATTGGCCGCAAAAATTCCAACAAGTATCGCAGTATGACTTCGGCATGAACTGAGGATGGAAGCGGAGCAAAACTGGGATGGCAAGATCATTTGACTCGGCTAGCTGTTTTGAGTTGAGTAAGGTAATTCGCCAGGCGTTTCTCTTGCAACTCGCTCCATCAAAAAGCGTAGTTCAAGGTTCCAGAACTACGCTTTCTGATGGAACATTCGATCAGAAAAACATGCTTTCAGGAAAGCAAAAGATGCAAAAAAGCTGGAGGTAGTTGGCTCCAGCGCATCGAGTGTGCGTGCAGATTACTGATTCCATGTAAGGCAAAACCATTTGAGTCGAGGCGCGATTGACGCTCTTAAATATTTCAGCATAGCAAAAGGGAGAGGCAAGCCTCTCCCTGAAGTCTTTGTGTGATGTTGATGCTTAGCTGAACAGGTTGGCATCGCGAGCCGATGCAACGAGCCAGTTGATGCAACCAGGGGTAGCGAGACCGCCGGTGACACCACATGCTCCGAA
>CAYTDR010000701.1:0-4832 GCA_964436185.1 uncultured Candidatus Obscuribacterales bacterium
CTGGATCCAGTCGATACCGTTGCCGAGGGCAAAGGCAATCAACGCTCCCAGCCCGCAGTCATCGAGCAAACGTCGGCCAGTCTTCACTTCCGGCTCATTGACGATTAGACCGTTCAGCCCCTTCGAGCGGATACGGTTTTTTCGTGAAAACGTTGCAGTCGGTGTGAAGAACCGCTGCCCATCAAACTCCCAATGGTTCGCTGTGCTGTTGTAGCTGATCGCGTTAGCGGACATGATTCCTCCCGAGAGAAGTTGTTCAGCGAACGCTGTCGCTGTGGCAGTTAACGAAACGAGGGAGGGATGGGCGACGGGTGGCCCTGAATCCCTCCCTCGCAAAATTTTGGTTACTTGGTGTCGACCTCGGCCCCGTCCTTCGGGTTGTCCGAGAACGGTCCCGTACCGGTGGAGTCCACGACACCGCAGGTATTGTCGTTTCCGACACCCGCCTGACAGACGCGGTGGTGCATGGTGAGCACACCGTGGTCGGAGAGGTTGCGCCCGATCTTGGTGTTCTTCCAGAAGTTGCGCACCTTCAACCGTCCCAACCCGGTGAGGGTGAGGCGGAAGAAACCGTCCAGACGGCTGCCCATGGACTGGGTGGCAGTCTTGTCGTTCGGGTGGATGAGCTTCCAACCGGCCTGGGTCAGCGGATCGGTGTCCGTGGTGTTGTCCAGGAAGGTGTTCCAGTCGCCGCCGACCACGCCCTTGAAGGCGCTACCCAGAGCGGTAGCGATCTTCTGGCACTGCTGGTAGCGGACCGGGCTGGTGACCTTGGGTCCGCCGCGCATGCTCTTGAGGTGGACGACCACCACCGAGAACTTGTCGCCGGTGACCGTGTCCTCGAGGTCGAGCCGATAGGCGGGGCGGAGGTTGGCGAGACCCTGCACCTTGGCGACATCGTCATAGGACGTCGGAGTGCCGATGACCTTCATGCGCGGGTGGATGAGGAAGCCCACCGCCTGACCGCGGTTGTTCTCGACAGAACAGTAGGCTTTGTAGCCGGTGATGTTGGCGAGCCGGTCGAGACCGTCCTTGGACACCTCGATGCACATCAGGACGTGATGGAGCGGAATCAGCTCCAGGTAGGTGTCCTTGAAGTAGTTGGCCTTGGTGACGTCCAGGAACTCCATGTTCCACTCGCCGATGACCACGTTGCCGGTGTTCCCCGCCTTGGGAACTCCGTTCAAAACGCGCTTCACTTCGGCGAGAATGGTCTGCGGATTGGCCAGGTTGCGGGGTGTGCCGTGCTGCTGCGGGTTCTTCTTCGGCTTCTTCTTGCCGGGGCGCAGACCGAGAACCTCAAAGTCGACGACGTCGACCTTGTCGAAAAACCCTAGCTCTTCAACATCGGGAAGCGTGAGACTGTCGAAGTCATCCGGGTTCGGGTACACGGGTCGGTTCTCGTTGAACCACTGCGTGTACTCTTCGTCGATGCGCTTCAGTCGCTCAAGCTGCCCGTCGGAAACGATGGTCTTGACGATGGACGTGCTACCACGCCCTGAGCCCTGACCCTTGCGAGTCTTCTTCATGGGTAACTCCATCTTTCGGTGAGCGCTGTCTTGCGCTCTGGTTAGGTTGGTAGGAAACTGGAAAGGAGATGCCCTGGCTGTGTTTCAGAACACATCAGGCCGTGACGTTCCTAACCCGGCGATACAATCGATTGGAACCAACCGCTCATCCGTGGAGCTGGATGCCAATCAAATCGAGAAAAGTTATGGAAGTAAGATGAAGCTGCTGTGAGACCTGTGGAAAATTGATGTCAAGAATATCTAAAGAAACAGTAGACTGATCACCTATCATGTTTCAATCGCCAAACAGAAGCGTATGCCTGGATTAGACGGCGTAAATAAAGCTGGGCGGGCCAGCCCGGTGACCGTTTCAGTTGTGGCTACTCCACATCTCACAACTTGTCATATCCTTAGAACTGTCCAATGTGCCAAGTAACAGCTATCGAGGCTATGGCAACTGCTATGCAACAGTCCGTTTTCTTAGACTGGGCTTATCTTCTGAGATGACAAGCGGTATCTCGGCATAACTTCGGATATTGTCGTTCGATCGGTTAATCAACTGACAACCGTGCGGAGTGTTAGACAGGCGAGCTGCCCACTGTTCTTACCCTGCTCGCGGAATTGTAACGGTCGAAACATATGATATTGAAGTGGTATCCAAGTGGCATCCGGAATGATTGTCAAGCAACTGTTTTGCGGCTGCATTGGTCTAGAAATGCGATTGCCAAGCGCTGGTTTTTGAGATTTGCTTAAGCACATCATCCTTTGATAGGACATAAGTGGTGGCTATTGAGTTCACTCAACAGCATCTTTATTCTGCTGGGCAAGCAAAACTTATATGTTTGGGGCAAACAAACAACCGGCTTGGAATAAGAGCGAGTGAATTCAATGGCACCCGAATCAAACTAACGCGCAGGAAGATGGAGTAAGTGCAACGCTGCTACCTTTGCTGATTTTTTGTCTTAACTTCAGAGATACTAGAGGTTGTAGTGATATGCTGCACTAACGATATAAGATAGTGGAACATTGAGTTGGCAAAATTACCGGACGCTGGTCGATGGTCGAGTGGGCGGATTGCCGAGTCGATTCGACTGGTTCAGTAATTTTGCCATGGCCAGACGGCTGAAAAGGTCGGTGTTGTTCCGTAGAAGAACGGTCCTCTGACGGTTCCTACTCCGGAATAACCACCTTCGGAAGCGATTTGACCACTGTGCTTACGCCATTCAACACAGTGGTCGGTTTATCGCCGCTCCGCTTGAAAAGAGCGGCTCTGTAGCTCGCTTCGCATCGCATCACAGGCTACTATTTCTTTTCTGTTTTATTGCCATCATCGGCGGGGACAGCAGGAGACAGGAAGAGATAGAGCAGCGCCACCGAAGCCAGTGAGGAAGCAGCGATTACCAGCGTCGTCTGCACCCCGATGAGCTCGGCAAGCCAGCCAGCCACCACCGCCGCGATCGGTGTGAAACCGACCATGAAGGTAGAGAAGACACCCATCACTCTTCCCCGTTGCCGGTCGGTTACCAGCGCTTGCACGATGGAGGTGCTGCCGGAAAGCTGGATACTGATTGAAGCTCCAGCTAGCGCGGTGCATGCCATGGAGAGAAGCAGCCATGGTGAGTAAGCAATCGACACGACAGCCAGGGAGAGCGTCAGGCAGGCGAAGCCAATTCCCCGCCGCAGCCCCTTGCTCCGACCTCCTCGGTTGGCCAGTGCCAGGGACCCGATCAGGGCACCAACACCGGCGGACGCTGAAAGCAGCCCCAACGTGCTGGCATCGCCGCCGAGGTTGTGATCGACGATCAAGGGAAGAAGCACGCCATACTGGAAGCCGAACATGCTGGTCGCGGCTGACAGCATGAGGATGTACCGGATCGACGGAGAGAAGAGCACGCCCAGCACGCCAGGCTCTTTTGTCGTCTTCTCATTGCTCGCCTCGCTCGTATTAGCGATTACTGTCTGCAGTGAGATCATCTTGAGCGTGATGATTGACGCCAGGAATGACACGGAGTTGATGCCGAAGCAGAGCGCTTCTCCGAAGAGCCCGACGAGAACTCCGGCCAGTGCCGGACCGATTGTTCTGGACGTGTTCCAGATAGCCGAGTTCAAGCCGATGGCGTTGGTGAGCTCTTCTCTTTTGACCAGCTCGGGCAAGAGCGCCTGGCGAGTAGGCAGCTCCAGCGCCGTGATGATACCACCGGTCGCGGCAAATATGATAATCAACGGCACGGTGATCATGCCTGAGAACGTCAGGTATGCCAGCAGTCCCGTCTGAATCATGTCGAGCGTGAGGGTAGTGTAGAGAATTTTCTTGCGGTCGAATCGATCCGCAATCATTCCGCCCAGGTAGGGAAGAAGCAGCAGTGGCAGGCTGCTGGCGAAGGACACCATACCCAGTGCGGCTGCCGAGCCGGTCAAGCGATAGACCAGCCATGACAGCGCCAGGCTCTGCATCCAGGTTCCGCTCAGCGAGACGACTTGCCCGGCACAATAAAGCCTGAAGTTTCTGTTTCCCAGCGACTGGAAGGTTTGTTTCAGCTCAGCGCCGAACCTTCCTGTGCGACGAAACAGACCCATCAGGAGATCAGATGGTTTCATATCCGGTGCTCCTTGGGGCGAATCCGATCGATAGCTCGACCGGATGCCGGTTGTTTCAGCGCGTGCCACCGGGCGCCACCAGGCGACTTGCGGAACGCGAGTGAGATTAATTACTGGCGAACAGATGGTCCAAATGCCGCCACAGCGGCGCAGCTTCCGTATCCGACTGGTCGAACAACTGGCGCTTGAACTCTTCTTGCTCAGCGCGATACTTGCCCAACTGCTCGGAGGCAGTGGCTATCGACTCCTCGACGTTGGCGATACGATCGCAGAGTTTGAGCGTGACAGCGCGGGGAGTGCTGCGAATCTTCGGATAGGTCTTGGACTTTCGTTCCTTCCTCGTCGCCCCGGGCTCGTCAGTGACAGCGAAGCAGAGCGAGACAGCCTCCTCTTCGAAGCCGGCCGTTTGCAGGTCTTCTCGCGTGACGCCCTTAACGTCCTCGAGCACGTCATGGCCCCAGCAAGCCTGGCGGAAAGCACGGTCGCGAATGCCGAAACGCAAAGCGACTCGCTCGACGCGCTGGAGATGGTACTTGTAAGGGTGTTTGCCATATTTCTGCTCACCGTGAGCAGTGGCACACCATTGACGTGTTTGTTTCAGGTTCATGGTAATCTCCCTTTCAGAAGAACGGAACTGCCGAACAAGCGAGTTCCATGGGGTTCCTTCCGAGGACCTGCTTGTGCTCGGGTAAAGCCATGCTTCCCAAGCAGTATTGTAAGCAAGTC